>CAYYZV010000040.1:0-15185 GCA_964476275.1 uncultured Roseburia sp. | reverse complement strand
ATAAAATGAAGAAGATGGAGATGTCAATATGTGAAAATATAGGATTGTGCAAATTACACAATGGAATTTATAGAGAGGATAGGTGTATATGAAAACAGTTTTAGTTACCGGCGCAGCAGGTTTTATTGGTGCGAACCTTGTGCAGCGTCTTTTAAAGGAAAATGATGATATTACAGTCGTTGGTATTGATAATATGAATAACTATTACGATGTTTCTATTAAAGAGTTTCGTTTAAAAAAAATTGAAGAAATTGCTACAGTTAATCAAAATTCTAAATGGCGTTACTACAAGGGAAGCATTGCAGATAAGGCTTTGATTGAAAAGGTATTTCAGGAGCATAAGCCTAATATTGTGGTGAATCTTGCAGCACAGGCGGGGGTGCGTTATTCGATTACAAATCCGGATGTGTATATTGAGTCGAATGTGATTGGTTTTTATAACCTTTTGGAGGCCTGCCGTCATTCTTATGACAATGGTGAGACAGGGGTGGAGCATTTTGTATATGCCAGCTCGTCCAGTGTGTATGGTTCAAATAAGAAGGTGCCGTATTCGACGGATGATAAGGTAGATAATCCGGTTTCGCTTTATGCGGCAACAAAGAAGAGTAATGAGCTTTTTGCGCATGCGTATGCAAAGCTTTATAACATTCCGTCGACAGGACTTCGTTTCTTTACGGTATATGGTCCTGCGGGAAGACCGGATATGGCTTATTTTGGTTTTACGAATAAGCTTCGTGCGGGTGAGAAGATTCAGATTTTTAATTATGGAAACTGTAAGCGTGATTTTACATATATTGATGACATTGTGGAAGGTGTGATTCGCATTATGAAGAAAGCACCGGAACGCAAGGTGGGAGAGGATGGTCTGCCAATTCCGCCGTATGCAGTTTATAACATTGGAAATAATCAGCCGGAGAATTTGCTGGATTTTGTGGATATTCTGCAGCAGGAGCTGATTCGTGCAGGAGTTTTGCCGGAGGATTATGATTTTGAGGCACATAAGGAACTGGTGGCGATGCAGCCGGGGGATGTTCCGGTAACGTATGCGGATACGACACCACTGGAGCAGGAGTTCGGATTTAAGCCGAATACAAACTTGAGGGATGGTTTAAGAGCCTTTGCTGAGTGGTATAAAGAGTTTTATATGTAGGAAATTTTTCTGGTGGCTTCCTGATAGCCAATTAAGGTGTTTTTAAATGTATAACAAATTTAAGAAAAATGCAATAAATATATAGATTTTTATAGTTTTGGAGGTAAATTATATGAAAATAGCAATAGCAGGAACCGGTTATGTAGGGCTTTCTATCGCAGTGCTTTTGGCACAAAAGCATGAGGTTTGTGCGGTGGATATTATACCGGAAAAGGTGGAGATGCTGAATAATAAGAAGTCTCCGATTGTGGATAAAGAGATAGAGGAATATCTTGCCACAAAGGAATTGAATTTGCATGCAACAACAGATGCAAGAGAAGCGTATGAAGGTGCGGAGTTTGTAGTGATTTCGACACCGACAAATTATGATCCGGTGAAGAATTTTTTTGATACTTCTTCGGTGGAAGCGGTAATTAAGCTTGTAATGGAAATAAATCCGAATGCGATTATGGTTATCAAGTCTACGATTCCGGTAGGGTATACTGAGTCGTTGCGTGAGAAGTTTGGGTGTGAGAATCTTATTTTTTCACCGGAGTTTTTGCGTGAGGGACGTGCGCTGTATGATAATCTCTATCCGTCCCGCATTGTGGTAAGTTATCCGAAGGGGGATGAAAGACTGCGTGAAAAGGCAGAGCAGTTTGCGAATCTGTTAAAAGAGGGTGCTTTAAAAGAGGATGTGCCGGTGCTTTTGACAAATCCGACAGAGGCAGAGGCGATTAAGCTGTTTGCGAATACATATCTGGCACTTCGTGTGGCATATTTTAATGAATTGGATACGTTTGCAGAGGTGCGCGGGCTTGATACGAAGCAGATTATTGAGGGTGTTTGTCTTGATCCAAGAATTGGAAGCCATTATAATAATCCATCGTTTGGTTATGGCGGATATTGTCTGCCAAAGGATACGAAGCAGCTGCGTGCAAATTTTGATGATGTGCCGAATAATATTGTGACAGCGATTGTGGATGCGAACCGCACCAGAAAGGATTATATTGCGGATTCGATTATTGCAAAGAATCCAAAGGTTGTAGGTGTGTATCGTTTGACGATGAAGGCAAATTCTGATAATTTCCGTCAGTCTTCGATTCAGGGTGTTATGAAGAGGGTTAAGGCGAAAGGAATCGAGGTTGTGGTGTATGAGCCGACTTTGAAAGAGGATGAGTTTTTCCGTTCAAGAGTGATTCGGGATTTGGAAGAGTTTAAGAAGATTTCGGATGTCATTATTGTGAACCGTATTAATGATGAGTTGGCAGATGTGATGGACAAGGTGTATACAAGGGATTTGTATTCGAGAGATTAATGAGAAAAGTTTCGGTGAGTGCTCTTTTTGGAGCACTTACCATAATTTATTTAATTTCTGAAAAATTGTAAACCATTATGGTATCTCTCATAGGGTCTACAATCTAATATTTGCGCACCCCGGCAGTTCGGTATTTAAACAGCTTAATATGATAGTCTATGCGCTTACTGCTTGGTGAAACAACTTCAATAATCCAGTCAGGTGCACCAATACAGCCATAGTCATCTGTATTTAAAAAGACTGCAAATGGGGCAATGTTTACTTTATAAGAGCCGTTATGTTCCTCAATATAGTTTCTGATTTTGCGGTAAAGATTTCCTGTAATTCTTTGATGTTTTCGGTTCGGCGGATCCATATCATAAATTTTCCCATCAATTAATTCTGCACGCTGTCCTTCCGGAAGGGCGTAAATATAGTCAGTTGTATAAATTTCTGTTTTTGGTAATGACATGGAATGCACATCCCTGTTTTGCTTTTATTTATTATTGTTCATATGTTGGATATCTTTCTAGTGATATTATAACTCTAAAGAATAGTAATGCTAGACATTGATAATGCAAAACTAATAGATAAAAGAACAGGAAAAATAGAGACACCATATGGAATAACAGACATAAAGGATTTGTCTACAGGGTGCAAAACAGTTTTAAATTATATTTTTATGGTTGAGAATCCAGAGATGTATTCAATTGTAAAAGCAATAAATGCAACGGAGTGTGGATGGAATACTTTGGAAAAGTTATATTTTAAAGTTTACGGATATAAATGGGAATCATTATGACTTGATATTTAAGGGAGATAAAACAATTGTATGTGGTGAAAGTGCTACAGGTAAAACCTTGATATGCAGTATGTTGAATAATTTTATAGATGATAATAATATCGGACTTAAACCATATGGAGCAGATAATATTTTTATTTTATCGAAAGATAATAAGCATAAGTTGTCGGAACAGCAGGAAAAGTTAATTATCGTAGATAGAGCTGAGTTTTTACTTGATACAGAAACGATAGAGTTTATAAACAGAGACAGAGGAACAAACAGATATCTTATATTTCTTAGAAAACCTATGGGAATAGAGGTATCACCTAATTATTGTGCTGATATACAGAGCAGAATGGTTATGCAGCAGAAAAATAAAGATTGATGTAGCTGCATTTCAGAATGAATTGAATATTTTTGTTGACTTTATTGGGTTAGAGTGATAGTATTGTAGCGTACTTTTGCGGGATTTAGCAATGAAAAAGAGAGGGAGATGTATTATGAAAAAATTAATCGCGCTTTTAATGGCTATGACCATGACATTTTCTTTCGCGGCTTGCGGAAGCAAAGATACTGGTAATGCTGATGCAAACACAGAAGCTGTTGGAACAGAGGAAGTTGCTGATACAGAAGCAGCTGCTCAGACAGACATGGAGTATGTAAAGGAAAAAGGAACTTTAGTAGTTGGTATCACAGATTTTGCTCCAATGGATTACAAGGATGCAGAAGGCAACTGGATTGGTTTTGATGCAGATTTAGCAAAGGATTTTGCTGCAAATCTTGGTGTTGAAGTAGAGTTCGTAGAAATCGAATGGGGCAATAAGATTATGGAGCTTGATGCTAAGTCAATCGATTGTGTATGGAATGGTATGACACTTACAGACGAAGTAAAATCTGCTATGAGCTGCTCAAATGCATACTGCAATAACGCACAGATCGTAATTGTAGCTGCTGATAAGGCTGACCAGTATCAGACAGTAGAAAGCCTTTCTGAACTTACTTTTGCAGTAGAAGCAGGAAGTGCCGGTGAAGCAGAAGCAACAGCAAATGGACTTGCAACAGTTGCGGTAACAGACCAGGCAACAGCTTTAATGGAAGTTGCAGCAGGAACTGCTGATGCAGCAATCATTGATTCTTTAATGGCAGCAGCTATGGTTGGTGAAGGAACAAGCTACGATAATTTAACTTACACAGTGAAATTAAACAGCGAAGAATATGGTGTTGGTTTTAGACAGGGTTCTGACCTTACAGCTGCATTAAATGATTTCTTTAAAGCAGTTTATGCAGATGGCACTATGATGAAATATGCAGAAACTTATAAAGTACAGGCAGCAGTTATTGAACAGTAATGACGATTAGGAACAGAGAGCGGATTGTCGCTCTCTGTTTTTTCGTAAGATATATTTCATAAAATATTTTTCAATAAGATACATTTCAAATTAGGAGAAAGCAGGGTTTCTATATGGAATTGTTTATGGAGCAGCTGCCGATTGTTATAAAGTCATTAAATGTCGGCTTTTTGCAAACTTTAAAATTATTTTTTGTGACATTACTGGGAGCGTTTCCTTTAGGATTAGTGATTGCTTTTGGTTCGATGTCGCGTTTTAAACCGATTAGTTTTTTTACAAAGATTATTGTATGGATTGTTCGCGGAACACCGCTGATGATTCAGCTTTTGATTATTTATTATATGCCGGGACTTGTTTTTCATAATCCGATTTGGGGAAGTGGAGAAAGCGGAAGATTTCTGGCGTCTGCGATAGCGTTTATTTTTAATTATGCGTGTTATTTTTCTGAGATTTACCGTGGAGGTATTTTGGGTGTGCCGGTAGGGCAGGAAGAAGCCGGTTTGGTTTTAGGTATGACAAAGAGTCAGATTTTCTTTAAAATTAAGCTGCTTCAGATGATCAAACGTATTGTGCCGCCGATAGCGAATGAGGTTATGACTTTGGTAAAGGATACTTCACTGGCTCGTATTATTGCACTGCAGGAAATTATTTGGGCAGGACAGGCGTTTATGAAGGGTTCACATGGTATTTCCGGTGCCATTTGGCCGCTGTTTTTCACCGGTGTTTATTATCTTATCTTTAATGGAATTATGACGATTGTTCTCGCACGCTTTGAGAAGAAGCTGGATTATTTCAGGTAGGAGGAAGTTATGTCGATTTTAGAGGTACAGAATATACATAAAACTTTTGGGAAAACAAAGGTTTTAAAGGATATTAATTTTACATTGGAGCAGGGTGAGGTTGTTTCTATTATCGGTTCTTCAGGAAGTGGTAAGACTACGCTTCTGCGCTGTTTGAATTTTTTGGAAACGCCGGATACAGGAATTATTCGTGTAAACGGTGAGGTGCTTTTTGATGCGGCTGACCCGAAGACTCAGTTGGAATCTGAGATTCGTAAGAAGAGACTGCATTTTGGACTTGTTTTTCAGAATTTTAATCTGTTTCCCCAGTATACTGCATTGGAAAATGTGATGCTGGCGAAGGAATTGCTGGCAAAGGAACAGCCGGATTATAAAGTAAGAAAAAAAGAAATTCATCAGGAGATTGAAGCGCAGGCAGAGGGTTTGCTAAAGCAGATGGGGCTTGGTGAACGTATGAAGAATTATCCGCACCAGCTTTCCGGCGGACAGTGCCAGCGAGTAGCGATTGCGAGAGCATTAGCGCTTCAGCCGGATATTCTTTGTTTTGATGAGCCGACATCGGCGTTAGATCCGGAATTGACGGGTGAGGTTTTGAAGGTAATCAAAGAGCTGGCTGATAAAAAAACAACGATGGTGATTGTTACGCATGAGATGGCATTTGCCAGAGATGTGGCAGGACAGGTTATTTTTATGGACGATGGATTTATTGTAGAAAAAGGTTCTCCTTCTGAGGTTTTTGGAAATCCAAAGGAAGAGAGAACAAAGAGCTTTTTGGCTAGTTATAAACATTTATAAAAGTGAAAATTTTATCTTGAGGTACGGGAAAGAAATGCTATAATTGAGAAAAAGATATTTACGCATTTTATCCCGTGCTTTTGCTTTTTGCAGTGGCCCGGATACTATAAATACAAAAGGAGGGTATACATATGAATGCAATTTTTAACAGGGTGAGTATTAGAAAGTATCAGGATAAGCCAGTTGAAAAGGACAAGATTATTTTAATGCTTAAAGCGGCGATGGCAGCTCCATCGGCTTGTAATCAGCAGCCTTGGGAATATTATGTAGTGACAAATAAGAACAAGATTCAAGAGTTGGCATTGACATCACCATATGCAGCTTTTTCAAAGGATGCACCGCTGGTTTTTGTGGCTTGTTCGAGAAAATCAAACTCTATTATTGCACCTTCTTATATAGATATTGATATGAGTGCGTCTGTGGAAAATCTGCTTTTGGAAGCGAGTGAACTGGGACTTGGAGCGGTATGGATGGGAATTGCGCCGGATAAAGAGAGAATGACAGCGGTTCGCAAGGCGATTGCTCTGCCGGAGCATTTATCAGCTTTTGCGCTGATTTCCTGCGGATATCCGGCAGAGGTGAGAGTACAGCAGGACCGTTATGAAGAGAGCAGGGTACATTATTTAGAGTAACTATTTAGATACAAGGCAATTCGAAGAATTTTCGAGCGGGCTCTGAATAGTTACAGAAAATGTATATTAAAATACAGGGGGATTTTTCATGGAAGCAAGGGTATTTTTAGAGATACTTGGAGTAGCAGAGCGTTTGAAGGATGCTACGAGGCACTGCTATACATCGGGCGGCAGACATGAGAGTGTAGCAGAACACAGCTGGCGTGCTGCATTAATGGCATATTTTTTACGGGATGAGTTTCCGGACGCGGATATGGATAAGGTGATAAAAATGTGTTTGATTCATGATTTGGGAGAGGCATTTACGGGGGATATCCCGACGTTTGCTAAAACACAGGCAGACGAAGAGACGGAAGAACTGCTTTTGAATAACTGGGTACGTACACTGCCGGAACCTTATGCATCGGAGATGGAAACATTATATCAGGAGATGGCAGAACGCCAGACCATTGAGGCGAAGATTTATAAGGCGATTGATAGTTTAGAGGCTGTAATCCAGCACAATGAGTCGGATATTAAGACGTGGACGCCGAATGAGTATGAGTTAAACAGAACTTATGCGTTTGACAGGGTGGCATTTTCTGAGTATCTGATGGGATTGCGCGAGGAAATCAGGAAAGATACAGATAAGAAAATTATGCTTGAAAGAAAGGGAATTACAAATGACACAAAAAGAACGTATGCTGGCGGGACTTGTTTATGATCCGGCGGATGACAGTATCATGTCTGAACAGATGACATACCTTGAGAAAATGTATGATTTTAATGCAACCCGTCCGTCAGAAATGGAAAAGAGACAGGCTCTTTTAAAGGAGATGCTGGGAAGCGTAGGAGAGAACTGTTATATTGAACCGCCATTTCATTCTAACTGGGGCGGAAAGCATGTGCACATGGGCAGTAATGTTTATGCAAATTTTGGATTGACCTGTGTAGATGATGCTGATATTTATATTGGCGATAAGGTTATGTTTGGACCGAATGTAGTTATTGCGACAGCGAATCATCCAATCAATGCCAAGCTTCGGGAAAAAGGATATCAGTATAATAAAGAAGTACATATCGGAAATAATGTATGGATCGGAGCTGGCGCGGTGATTGTTCCGGGTGTAACAATTGGAGATAACAGTGTTATTGGTGCCGGAAGTGTTGTGACTAAGGATATTCCTGCAAATGTAGTTGCAGTAGGAAATCCTTGCAGAGTACTTAGAGAAATCGGTGAACACGATAGAAAGTATTTTTATCGTAACGAGGAGATTGATTGGGAGAATTTATAGTAATTATGCCCTATAAACACTTTACATTTTAGCAAAATTCCTGTTATAATGACGTTGGTGTGAGTTTTAAAACAAGGAGGAGAAGAACTATGGCAGTAAAAGCAAGTGATAACTACAAAGTTTACGAGAATCCTAACGGACCAAAAGTTAGTACCGTAACACGTAAGATTATCGAAAAAGATGGCTTATATTTCAAAGACATCGATGGCACAGGGGAAGTGTCAAAGGTAAATGACTGGAGACTTCCAGCTAAAGAACGTGCAGAAGCATATGCGCAGGTTTTAACAGCAGAAGAAAAAATCGGACAGCTGTTCATTTCTGATTGGCGCATGGGTAAATACCCTGCACCACTTGCAATGGGAAGCACAGAAATTCCGGAATATACATTAGATGAATCTGGAACATTAGATGAAGCAGAGCATATTGCTAAAAATATTTTCGGTGAGCAGTATATTCCGGGTACATCTAAATTATTAAAAGAATGGTGGGCACGTCACATTATTTTACGTGCAAATGCAAAACCGGATGATTTGGCAGATTACATGAACCAGTTACAGGCAGTTGCAGAAGAGTGTGAACGTTTCGTTCCGGTTATGGCAGCTTCTAACTCCCGTAACGAATATGCAGAACCGGTATTTGGTATGAACGATGCTTCCGGTGTATTCGCTTCATGGCCGGGAACAATGGGTATTGCAGCAGCTATTAAAGGTACAGATGATTTAAGCATCGTAGATGATTTCTCAGACTGTATCCGTCGTTCTTGGAACGCATCTAACCTTCGTAAAGGTTATATGTACATGGTAGACGTTATGACAGATCCAAGATGGCAGCGTTCTTACGGTACATTTGGTGAAGATACAGACTTAATCTGCAAGATTGCAGACCATATGATTCCAATCGTACAGGGAAGTGAAGAAGGTGTAACAACAGATGGTGTTGCTTTGACAATGAAGCATTTCCCAGGCGGCGGTGCTCGTGAAAATGGATATGATCCACACTACAAAGCAGGTCAGTGGAACGTATATCAGACACCAGGCAGCTTAGAGAAATACCACCTTCCAGGCTTTAGAGTATCTGTAAATAAAAATGCAGCTTCTATTATGCCATACTACGCAAAACCAGCAAAAGAAAAGAGTGCAGCTCAGGTTGTAAACGGTAAAGAAATCGAAATGCAGCCATTTGGTTTTGCTTACAATAAACCATTAATCGACGGACTTCTCCGTAATGAAATGGGCTTTAAGGGTTACATTAACTCAGATACAGGTATTGTTCACAATATGTGCTGGGGTGTTGAAATGCTTGACAAGCCGGAACGTATTGGTTTTGCAATCACAAATTCAGGAGTAGACGTAATCAGTGGTAACTTTGACCGTGAACTTGGTTTAGAAGCTTACAATCGTGGAAAGAATGATTACTATGATACACATGAAGTTCCGGAAGGCTTCACAAAAGAACAGTTAGTACTTACAGATGAAGCATTAAACCGTGCAGTAGCACGTACTTTGCAGGGAATGTTTGAATTAGGATTATTCGAAGATACTTATCGTGATCCTAAGGTTGCTGTTGAAGTTGCAGCTACACAGTCAGACTGGGATAAAGCAATGGATGCACATCGTAAGAGTGTTACTCTTCTTAAGAACGATGGTACATTACCGCTTACAGCAGACAAGTTAGAAGGCAAGAAGGTTTATGCAGAAGCATTCCATCAGCTTCCGGAAAAAGCAGAAGAGCTTACAAAGGGCTTAAAGGAAATGTTAGCAGACGTTACATTAGTAGATGATCCTGCAGAAGCAGATTATGCATTATTAATGCTGAATCCAAAATCAGGTGCATATTTCAGTGCTACAAAAGGTTATCTTGAACTTGACATCTGTGAAGGCAAGATGGTAGCAGACGTTGACGAATTCTGCCGTCCAATGGCTGAAACACATGAAGAAACTACACTTGCAGGTGCAAACCGCATTGCTGAAATTGCAGCAGCAGTTCATGCAAACGGCGGTAAGGTAATCGCTAACGTAAACGTAGTTTTAGCATGGTTACTTGGCAATGTAGAGCCACATGTAGATGTATTAACATTAGGATATGATACTTATCCATCAGCTACATTAGATGTATACTTCGGAAGATTCTCACCGGTTGGCAAACTTCCAATTACAATGCCAAAGAACGACGAAGTTCTTGCAGTAAATGCAGACGGCGTATGCGTAAGCCCTAACGATGTACCTGGTTATGATAAAGACCAGTATATGCCTGATTCTTTAAAGGATGAAAACGGAAAAGCATATGCTTACCGTGATGCAGCAGGCAATTACTATGAAATGAACTTTGGTTTAACATACTAAAATGAATTACCGCACCTGTGAGGTTTCATAGGTGCGGTTTTTATTGAAACTTGTTATCTGTGCGGTTTTATGCTATGATTTTGGCGCACATTATTTAGAAGAACGAGGTGAAATGGTATGTTAGCTGTAGAAAATTTGTCCTTCTCTTTTTCGGATAAGGATTTATATACAAATGTTTCTTTTTCGTTAGAAAATGGTCAGCACTGTGCTTTTATCGGTAGTAACGGAACCGGAAAGACAACACTGATTGATATGCTGATGAATACAGAAGAATATTTATATGACGGAAAGATATTAAAAGAAGAAAATCTGCGTATCGGTTATGTCAGTCAGGTGTCAAAGTCCAATAAGGACCAGCAGATTACGGTTTTTGATTTCCTGAGTGAAGAATTTGTGCATAATCAGCAGGAAAATGCCAGACTTTGTGAAGAAATGGCAGAGGCAGAGGATTTGGAGGCTGTTTACGAGGAATACCAAAAGGTGCTGGACGAGTTTGCAGCTATGGATGGAGACCACTATGAGTCAAATATCCGAAAGCAGTTGAAAATTGCAGGTCTTTCCCGACTAGAAAATTTAGAGCTTGCAAAATTAAGCGGCGGTGAATTTAAGTTGATTCAGATTATAAAGCAAATGATTCTACAGCCGGGGCTTTTAATTATGGATGAACCGGATGTGTTTTTGGATTTTCACAATCTAAATGGTTTAAGAGATTTGATCAATGCTCATAAAGGAACACTTTTGGTAGTAACACATAACCGCTATTTGCTGAACCACTGCTTTGATAAGATTCTGCATTTGGAAAATGCGGATATTCAGGAATTTGACGGCAATTATCTGGAATATAATCTGGCATTATTACTGAGGAAAATTGAACTTCAGGAGCTTGCAGCGAAGGATTTAGAAGAGATTGAGCGAACCAGAAAAATGGTAGAGCGCCTGCGAAATGAGGCTACTAAGATAGATAGTGCGCAAAAAGGCCGTGCACTAAAGGCAAAGGCAACACAGCTTGCACGTTTAGAGGCAAGAAGAATCAAGGAACCGTTTGTGAATTTAAGGCAGCCGGAAATCAGACTGCCTGAGTTTGAAAATGTGGTAATGCCGGAACGAAAGGTACTGCTTTCGGTTAGGGATTACAGCCTTGCATTTGACGAACTTCTTTTAGAAGAGGTGAATTTTGAACTTCATGAAGGGGAAAAGCTCGCAATCGTAGGACCAAATGGAACGGGCAAAACGACTCTTTTGCGTGAGATAAATGCAGAAAATCATTCGGCAATTCAGCTGTCAAAAGAGGCGGAAATCGGCTTTTTATCGCAAATTCATGGTGAAACCTTAAATGAATCAAATACTGTGTATAAAGAGCTGGAAGAGCTTGGTTTTGAAACAAAGGCACAGATAGAAAGTTATTTGGCAGGTTATTGTTTTGAAGAAGAACATTTGGACCGCAAGGTGGATATTTTATCCGGCGGTGAGAAGAATCTGCTTCAATTAGCAAAGATTGGATGTGGCAATGCAAATCTTTTGTTATTAGACGAGCCGACCAGTCATTTGGACACGTATTCTCAGCTTGCATTAGAAAAGGCGTTGGGGGAATATAAAGGAGCAGTGTTGATGGTGTCTCATGACTTTTATAGTATTGCAAACTGCGTGGATTCGGTTCTTTTTGTGGAGGGAAAGACACTTCGCAAGATGCGTATCCGTTCTTTTAGAAAGATGATATATGAGAATCATTTTGATAAAGATTATTTGGAACTGGAGCAGCAGAAAAAACAGTTAGAAACCAGAATCGAAGGATTTTTAAAGAATTTTGATTATGAAAGTGCAAAAGCATTAAGTGAGGAATTGGAAAGTATTGTAGAGAAGATGGGAAATCTAAAATAGCACTTGCTTTTTTTGACTTATTAGGATATACTAGCAAGTGCACGCGGGTGTGATGGAATTGGCAGACATGTGAGATTTAGGTTCTCATGGGCGACCGTGGGGGTTCGAGTCCCTTCACCCGCAGTAAAGAGTTGACAGTACGAGTTTGTAAGGTCAGCTCTTTTTGTTTGTAAAAGTATGGAAAGTAAGATATAATATGGATAGATATGCAATTAATTTAGAATCAAATGAGTAGGATGGCAAATGCGATACATAGGTTTAGATAATATTACGGATGATATGGTGCTGGCACAGAGCATTAAAGATGAATATGGGCGTGTATTGATTACAGAGGGTTCAAAACTTTCGCGGCAGAAAAGGGAGAAGCTTAAGAATTTTGATATATCAGGCGTTTATATTGATGATAAATGGTCTGCGGATATTTTTATAGCACCGGTAGTCGATGAGACACTTGCAAAGAAATCAATTACCGCATTGATGGAAATGAATTTGGATGCAGTCAGTGATTGTGCAGCTGAGATTGTTGATAAATTAATGGAAGCGGAAGATTATATGCATGATATGGAAACGATCAAGGCATATGATGAGAATACTTTTGAACATTGTATCAATGTGGCAACAACAGCTGTTACAATGGGAATCGGGATGGGATATAATTATTATCGATTGAAAAATCTGGCGGTCGGTGCACTGCTTCATGATATTGGAAAGCAGTTTGTTCCGATAGAGATTATTAATAAAAACGGCAGGCTGACAGATGAAGAGATGAAGATTGTGCGGGAGCACCCGAATTATGGATATCATCTTTTGACCAAAGATATTAATACGCATTCTGCCACCAGAGAGATCGTGCACCAGCACCATGAGAATTGGGATGGAAGCGGTTATCCGCGCGGTTTGAAGGAAGAGGCGATTTATGAACTGGCAATGGTGACACATGTGTGTGACGTATTTGATGCGTTGATTTCAAAGCGTTCTTATAAAAGTGCATTTACTTATCAGACAGCGATTGATATTTTAAAAGATGGTTCAGAGACAATGTTCCGTCCGGATATGGTTGATTTGTTCTTCCAGTATGTTCCGGTTTATCATAAGGGAAGCCAGGTGACTTTGGATAATGGAGACGAGGCGCTGATTTATAAAAATAATAGGGGAAATATGCTAAGACCTATGATTAAACTGCGCAACGGAACGATTATAGATTTAAGATATTCACAGCTTCAGATTGTAAGTTGAAAGTGAGAAAAAGATGATGAAAATAGCCCGCGGTTTTAAAATCGCGGGCTAAACTTTTAATAAGATGCTGTCCAGTTTTCACGCAGTTTCCACTGTTCGTTCATCCAGTCTACTGCCTGTTGTTTTCCTTCTTCGGTAAAATCAAAAACAGCAGAGATTTTTTGTTCGTCCGGTGTGGAAATAAAGTTGTAAGGTCCCGGCCAGATATAGCAGCGAAAAACGGCTTTGTTTTCAGCAGGGGTATCTGGTGTTTCAGTAGGCAGTTCTATGCTGTCTTTTTTTAAAAGATAGCGCATGCCTTTATAGCTTCCGGTAAATTGTTCTTTCTTGTAAAAATTCATATTTAACACGTCTTCTGTAGTAATCATGTGGTAAAAATCCATCCTTAATATACAATAATTTTTATGATATTAGCATAAGAAGAACTGCTAACAGCCATAGTTGGTACTTATCATAACAAAAAAATTAGGAAAAATACATAAATTTGACAAAAAAGTATTGATTTTTGTGTTCAAGTATACAATTTGCTGTTGACAAGGAAGGGGGGGTTGATTGTATAATAAATACTATGGCGAATAATGAAGTAGTAAGGAGAGTAGAGAAGTGAGTAAGTATATTATAAAACGTGTGTTTTTAGCAATTGCATCAGTATTAATTGTTAGTGCAATTACCTTTTTTGTAATGAATCTTATTCCTGGAGGCCCTTTCAACAAAGAAAAGGCGACAAGTGCAGAGGCACAGAAGGTATTGGAAGAACGTTATAATTTGGACAAGCCTGTTCCGGAGCAGTATGTGATTTATATGTCAAATCTGCTGAAAGGCGACTGGGGTGTATCATTACATAGCGGCCGTGATATCTGGGGTGAAATTTCATCTAAGTTTGCAGTATCAGCAAGACTTGGGGGTATGGCAGCAATCGTTGCAATTATCGTAGGAATTGTTTTGGGTAGTATGGCAGCACTGACACGTAATAAACTGCCGGATCGATTGATTGTGTTTTTTACAACGTTGGGAACGGCGATGCCGTCATTCGTACTTGCAACATTACTGCTTTTGGTATTTTGTTTAAAGCTTGGCTGGATACCGGTTTGGTCTTCTAGTAAGCCAAATTATATTTTGCCGATTATCGCATTGAGTTTATATCCGATGGCGTATATTACAAGACTTACAAAGACAAGTATGTTGGATGCATTAAATCAGGATTATGTTCGTACAGCGAAAGCAAAAGGTGTTGCACCGTGGAAAGTAATCTTTAAGCATGCGCTTCGCAATGCGTTGATTCCGGTTATTACATATGTTGGACCTATGGTTGCCTATATTCTGACAGGCTCTATGGTTGTTGAAAATATTTTTACAATCGGTGGTTTGGGTTCAGCTTTTGTACAGAGCATCACAAACAGAGATTATACAATGATTATGGCAACTACAATCTTCCTTGCAATATTAATGGTTATAGCGAATCTGCTGACGGATATTGCATATAAGTTAGTGGATCCACGAATTACATTTGAGTAAGCAGAGTAGAAAGGACAAAGAGATAATGCAGGGAAATGAAAATGCAGAATTGAAAAAGAGACAATTCTTATCTGCTCAGGTGGATTTGAGCAGGTTTAACAGTAAGAATTTTGATAAAGCTACGGATGAAGAAAAAAGACAGCAGGACGTAATG
>CAYYZV010000039.1:0-15433 GCA_964476275.1 uncultured Roseburia sp. | reverse complement strand
GCTATTTAAAAGATTTCTTTATATTTTATCCAATCAACACTTTCTTCCCTTCAAATGCAAATCCATACTTCCGAATCCGCTCTTTTCTTTCTCCGAGTCATGCACTTTAAATTCTAAAATAATGGCATTTTCCTGCTCTATTATCTATTGCATGAATTTTTTAACTCTCTATACTGAAGGATAATTTTTAGATACTTATAACATTCCTACAAAATCGGTATAAAATTTTTCAAAACTAATATTACATTTTTTTCTCAACTCTGCAATATCCGAATTTTCTGCAATATCATAAAAATCAGGTGCATTACTTTCATAATCCCTATACTTTTTATCCGACTCACGTATCATTCTTACAAAGTAGTGTTTTGGATAATTGCTCCTTGGATCATGTTTATCTCCCCAAATCATTTCCGGATATGTAGGAATTACATTCGCTTTTAATGAAATCCCAAATACTTTCTCTAATGCCTTCTTATCACTCATAATCCAACATTCTATCATCCTCATCGCAATCATAGGAATAGCATTTGCTGAACCCAATCCGTTTTTTATATCTTCATAAAGTTTCTCATAATACTTTTTTGCCGCATTTGTATTACTATTATTGGCTCCTGCTTCTCGATCTGCATCGCAAAAATAAATACCTGCATCGTATTTTTCTTGCTGCATAAGAACCACAAACTTTTTAGCCGCCATTGCTTTTCCCTCAAGTCCTGCTGCACTCCGCCTTTGAAGCTTTAAGCTCTTTATCTCTTCTCTTGTAATTGGCTGCAATTCCACATTCTTTCCTTCACTTTTAGCTATATTATGAATATATGCGGCTACCGGTCCCCATTCCCACTTTCCTGTTTTGAATTCTCTTCTTCCATAATCCGTTGGTCCTTCTCCTGTAACAGCAATTCTCATTTCTACCTCCATAAAATTACTCTTTTGTCAGCAATTTATCTAATATCTCTGCTTGTGACATATTTAAAATAACTTCTCCAGGATACATATATTCCAACTGATTTTCCATTTCTTTTGAACCAAATAATTTAACCGCTCGTGTTGCTCCTTCTTGATTGCGATATAAGTAAACAATATTTTGAGGTTCAATGTAATCCAAAAAAACCGTACTATGTGTTGTCATAATCAATTGATGACGTTTTTCATGATACATAGCTGACAATATTTCTAATAATCTTTCAGCATAATTTATGTTAATACCATTCTCTACTTCATCTAATAACATAATGGCTTCCGGCTTTTGAATTTCACTAATAGCGATAAATGCAAGCAAACGCAACATCCCATCACTCATTTCTTTTGAAGTAACTCTAAGTGTTTTTTTATCATAATTTTCTATGCTATTTATCTGTGTCCACCCTGGTTTTCCTTGTGTCTTTGCTTCCACATCAGTTATTCTTCCATCTAAAACATATGTCACTTTTCTCATAAAACTCTTTTTCTGTTCTTCATCCAGCTGCTTTATAAATGATGGTAAATTTTTCCCAGACATACCAATTGATGCAACATTACCTCGACTACTCAATCTCATTTCATTTGGCGACAGCATCTCAAAAGATGATGAATTTAAAAGAAACCGGATTAAACGACTTAATCTTTTATCTATTTTCTCTGTTTTACAAAACATTTTCATAATAGAAGAGTGTACTACCATTGCCTCCGGCAGCCTAATTTTTTGTCCCGTCTCAGCGCCTCTAATATCCCCTCCTTTTTCACTTATATAACACAATAGCTCTTCTCCATTCCATTTAATTGATTCCGATTGCAGCAAAATTTCATTTCTTCCTGTATATGCAATTAAAACCATTTCCCAGTCATAGTTTGAAGTTTTATCGTCCTCTTCTAACTCTATAATACTTCTAAAAGATATCTTATTCATACTTGAAGAATATAATTTTGATTTTACATTTACAACACTCCATCCTCTACGCTCCAACATAATCGAAAAATCTTCTTTTACAGAACTACACAAAAAATCAACTGCCTGTAAAATAGTACTTTTCCCAGTCGCATTATTTCCTACAATCGCACATGTTGTTCCCAAATCTATAGAAAACTTAACTAACGATTTAAAATTATCAATTTCAAGTCTTTTAAACATATCCTGCACCTGCTATTAACATTTATATTTATCGTATATTATACCATAATACAGTAGTTTTGAAACAAAAAGTTCTTGTTCTACTATTCGCTTTCCTTTTTTATTTCATCAGAAACCTTCTTCGCCACCACCACAAATCTGCCCTCTTCTTCTATCCCCGAATATTCCTTCGGTGCACAGCAGATTAATATCAGCAGCTCATCTGTTTCATCAAAATCCGCTAAATATTACTTTCTCCTAAATCCTGCTGTTGCTTTTTTTCCGTGAGATTTTTCCAGTATTTCATTTCCTGATAGTCCCGATAGCATATAATTCCTATCAAGACTCCTGAAACAATCATCATAATGGCAAAAAGGCGAAAAAGCCTCTCTGCCAGCTTATCTCCTACTCTATCCTTTTATTTTATCTTCTATCATATATCATACATTTAATAATAAAAACTTCCCTGTTTATATAATACTTCTATCGGCCATTCAAGAAGTTTACTTTATATTTTATCCAATCAACACTTTCTTCCCCTCAAATTTATTTTTTCCAGCTCAAAATCAAACCAGCTGTATTTTGGAATCTGATGATTCACAAAATCATAGATTATTTTTCTAGCCTTTTCTGATATTTCTACAGCTCTAATTCCACCTACCAATGGATTAATATACCTTTTTTTTGTACAAATATCCACTACATATATATCGTTTGGTTTTTTATTTCCTTCACAAATAGAATCCGCAGTCTGAAAATTTGCAAATGCCTGTTCAATTTTCTTAATTCCACAATTCTTAATCTCTGCTACAATTTCTTGTTCTGATAATTCATATAATGTTTCCTCACTTATTATTCTGCTATCAATAAGTGTCTTTATAATATCTGCCCAGAATTGCATAACCAATTTATCTTTATTACTTTGAAACATATACCACATTTTAGATGCCCCGCTCAAAAACATTTCTGCTGTTTTCATTGTTCTAAAACCAAGTTCCTCATTTCCATCTTCATTTATGAAAACATCAATATCAGCATATATTTTTCTAATTTCATCCAATCCCCATGCCTGTGAAAAAGTTATTCCGCTTGACAATGTATATTCTAACCGGTCAGCTGAAAGCCCGGGCGAAGGATTATCTACAATTGGATATAGTTTATATTCAGATACCTCTTCAACCGTAAGCCGTTCTTTTTTTAACTGAAGTAATAACTGTTTTGAAGAAAGAATTGTTTCTTTTGTCCTTGTTTCCGTAGTTTCCTGCTCCATATAATCTTTATGCAAATAATCAATACAATGGCTAAAACTCGGAGTAGCAATGTCATGAAGCAACCCGGCTATTGCCTGTTTTTTATCATGTGTAAATTTCCATACTATCAAAAAAACTCCTATACTGTGATCCAATCTACTGTAAAAATAACGATTGTGAAACAGATTTGTATAATCTGTTCCACAATTCATTCCTATTCCATTTATCCGTTTTAGTTCTGGTATGTCTATATAATCAAACAAGAAATCCGGTATTTCATCAGCAAGGATCGCATAATATTTAAATTTTTCATTATTAAAATTCATATTCTATCATTTCTCCTGTTTAAAATACACTAATTAATGTTTTTCCATATACCCCTATATCTCTTCCAATTATCCAAAGCCGTTTTTAACGATTTATCTCTCGTATCTGAAATCATGCCCTTCCAAAGAAGCTGTTCCGTTTCAAAGATAAGTTTTTCTTCCATATCCTGCCATGTGTTCAAGGATTCTGTCAGCACCATTTTTAAATCTCCATTTATTTTTTTTATATCAAATTGATTTGCTCTTGCAAAGTCGTAAAGCGGTTTGTAGTCATCCTGTATATTTAATTGATATAAAATATAATTCAACAAATAATGATCTATTGTTTTTCCTTTTTCCATTAATAAAGAAATTCTTTTTTTAGAAATGCCAATTGATGTTTTATACAAACCTTTCAGCGTATACAAAACAGGAAAATTATAATCAATCCATTTCTGACATGCATCACTAACCAGACCAATTATCTCATTTACATATCTGCTTTTATAACGAGCCATATTTAAATCAATTTTCGTCAACAACTCACACTTCTGTACACTCTCATACTCTTTTATCATAGCTGCATATCTCGTCGAAGCCAAAACTTCCAGTGAAGTAAGTGGATAAGATATTTTAGAATATAAAGGAATATTTTTAGGATGAATACCTGCCTTTTCCTGATGATACACAATTGAATTGTAAATTTCTTCCAGAGAATTTACATTTCTATCTACAACATCATATAAAATATCCATACGTTCAATAAAGTGATGTCCTGTAATAATATCATTAAAATCCCTCATCAGCGGATCAAATGTAATATATCCAAATCGAATATTAATTCCTAATGCAGTAATCAACTTTATAGCCACTGCATTTTGTTCACTGGTAGTGCCTTTATTATAACGAGACAACTGCTTATCACAGCCCGATTCAACTCCTAAAAACAATCTGTGTAAACCAATTTCCTTCAGCAACTCCCACATGTGGAGATGCTCTATATTTTGTCTATCTGAAACTTCCGGCCTGTAAATAGAGTCCACTCTTGCCGATATATCAAACCGGACATGAAGCCCCAGTTCTTTGATCCTACTGCAAAAGTTTTTCATTCGTTCCAGTTCTTTCTCATGTGGTAATTGTCCTATAAATTCTTCATCTGCTATGTAAAAAAACGGCTCCTGTTTCAACTTACTACACACATCAGCATATAATCTAAAATATGAAACCATTCTGTCAACAGATAAACTTCTCCATTTTATGCCTTTATGTGCCCGTGGACAAAACGTACATTTCGAATAATTACATCCTCTGCTCATTTCCAAAGTAATCGCACCTTTATACTTTATAACACCCGTCAATGTATCTAAAGCAGGAAATGGAAGTTCGCTAATATCCAGCCATTCTGTTTTGTTCTTATAAATCTCTCCATTTTTATCCTTGTAAGCAATTCCTCGGACATTTTCAATTGTGCGAGACTTAGCTGCATATTCCACTAAGTCCAGCATACTTTCTTCCCCTTCTGCATATGAAACTATGACAGAAGGATATTCGGTCAAGTATTCTTTAAAGAAAAGAGATGGAATGACATTGCCAACAACCACAATGCTATTTTCTAATGCAACACTATTCTGTATATTTTTTATTAAATTATCTGATAAATTTTTCTGTCCAAAGCTAATAGAAATTCCAATTAAATCCGGCGAAGTTTCCTCCAATATACTCATTATCTCTGAAATATTAATCCGTAGCTGCATGTCCAAAATTATTACACGGGCTTTCTGATATAAACGAATATATGCAGCAATTGCACCTGTTGATAAATTCAATCTTGGAACAGGAAAGTTTTCTAATACGCACATATTTATTAACACAACTCGCATCAATTTATCTAAAGAAAAATTTATATTTAAAATTTCTGCAATACAATCCTCATATTCAAAAGAACTTATATTATTTTCCTTTAATAAAAATGCATGTTCCTTGTCTTCTGCTCTATTATATACAAACAGTGTTACACCTATCTGAACGTATACATACATATTTAACAATTCACCCGTGCAATAGACAGCTTGTGTTTGTATTCCACTTGCCAAAAGTTTGTTCCGAATCTGTTTTTCAATTTCAGAATACGGTTTCCAATACTCTGCAATCTCTTTCTGTATAATTTTTCTTATAACATTTTTCATTACCAAGCCTCCTTAATATATAGTTTCAAAATCCTTCTCATCAAATAAATTTTCAATAAAATCATGAACAAAATTGTATTTTGCTGAAAATTCTGTAACTTTTTGGCGCATTAATGAAAGCTTGTTTTCAAAATCTCTATTTCCCAAATAAGACTGCAATGCACAAAAGCAATATGCATCAATTGCATCTGCTGCATCTATGTAAACAGTATTGTCAGAAAAACTGTCATTCTCTTCTGAAGATTGTTGTAAATGCGAATATGGCATTAAATTCTCTAAATGCTTACTATAATCTTTTGCAAGCATTTTCATTGCAATATCAATCTCACAAGTGTAATGTTTAATTGGTGATACAATATGAGCCGTATAAGACTCATAAATATCATGATGCAACGCTCTAATTAAAAGTTTTTCTTTATCAACAATAATTCCATTTAATGCTTCATCAAGCTCCGCCAGCTTATATGCCGCCAGTGCAACAAAATAGCTATGTTCTGCAACACTTTCCGGTTCAAATGAAATGGACGTTCCCCATCTCTTGATAAACTTAAGTCTATATAATTGATTCCAATAATGGCTCATATATTTCCCCCCTTACATAGAACATTTCTTCTGAATCAATTTAAAGCCATAACCTCCACAATCTTCCTCACCTACCTGTGCTCCAATCTGTTCCATAACTGAATGTAACACTCCTATGATACTGTGGATATCAGTAACATTTTCTCCTTTATACTCCACTTCAATATAATCACCCAATCCTAAAACCGTATCTATCGCGATTTCTGTATCTTGAAGTTTCCACGCATAACGAAACTTGTCAACTACAATAAAAACTTCAAATCCTATCTCTTCCAAAATCTTTTTCATATTTTCAGAAGATTCAATTGCCAACTCATACTCATTACAGTATGTTCTTCTTATCTGTCCTTCCGGCAGCCAATGCTTATAATTAATTGTTGCCCTTGTGTCCTCTTCACGAATACGAAGCCACTCATAAATATGTTTCGGGTCTGTAGTAAAAGAATGATACTGATTGTCATAATAAGTATCAACCTGATGGCTGCCTAACTCCTTCTCGGCATGTTTATCTAACCATTCCATTAAAGCAGCCTTGTTCTTCAGTTCATAACGTATTTCGATCTCTTTACCCATCTTTCTTCCTCCTACATTTTATTAAATTATTAAACTTCTCTCCCTTCATTGATATACATTATATCATAAAGATATTTTGTATGTCAATTCTATTTTGCCACAATTTTACATCTGTATTTTAAATTTATAACAAAAAAAGAACCATCGTATAACCAGAAGTAATGTGCTTACGATAGTTCTAGCCAAATACGATAGTTCTATATATTTTTTATAATACAGTAATTTATGATGCTGCTTTCATCTCAAATAAAGTATATTGAATACGAAGAATTTCTGTACAGTGAGGTGGTTTATCAACGACTTTTGGACTATTTATATACTTCTGTATAAAACCGGGTGTTACCTTTTCCGCATATATTACAGCCAATGCCACAGCACAACATCGATTTTTACAATAATTCTCCTGCGAAATGCCAATACTGTATTTGCCACAACAGCTTCTTACAATGCTTGGATATTGTTCTTCTCTTTCCATTGGCAAAAAACGAGCATCAATACCTATACCAGTAAGATAAAATTCACATGCCTTTTCAGGACTAGAAAACACTCTTCCATCGGTAGCGTCCTGAAACTCCCTTGATACCAATGGATTGTCTTGTTGGTCTTTATACTCACTCATCTCTTCATTCCTCCTTCATCGATTAATCCCTAATAATGACCAGTCATCATTTGTATTATACTTAATTGCTATTGAAGCAAATTCAATATGCAATCTCTTAAATAAATCAATTTTATATTTTCTTCATTTGTCGAATTTTCTTTTATACCTATTGCCTTGACCATTTTAAAAATTTTTTGAATCAATACTATATTTTTGGGATCGTCAAGATATTGCCAAAGCCCCTTCGCAGACTCATATAACTCTGAATTTATATTTCCAAATTCAATCGCCAGCGAATCTTCTTCTTCAGAAAACATAACTAAATTTTCGTCTTTTGCGGATTCAGTCATAAAATCTGCTGAATACCCAACCATTGCCAGCAAATCTTCATACGATATATCTTTAAGATACGGCAATAACGCCTTTAATGTGCGCCGATTCGGTTTTTTTGCCGTTCCTTTCTCTAAACGACTCAACTGAGCCTGCGTAATGTCTAATTTTTTAGCAAATGCTCTTTGTGAAAGATTTACAGAAATTCTAGCTTCACGTATTAAATACGACAACGTTTTTCCGGATGATTCACCTGTGGACTCATCTCTTGACAATGTTTCTTCAATATTCACTTTTCAAACTCCTATCTGTTATGAATGATATCAATAGCCCATTCAAACCAACATATTTTATACACCATATACTGAAATCACCTAAATATTAAGTATATCGATAATTTTATTTTTAATAATTATATAAAATATATCACAATTTGTCAATTTTTTATTTTATGATATATTTTATATAAACAATATAGCAATTTCTATACGCTTCTTATTTGTAAATCAAATCCGCCAACATTGGTAAATAGGAATGAAAATTACTTTCCATCCCACTTATAACTTTTCTTCTCGCTTCGCCAATTCAGCCAATAGAACCATATTCTTCTGACCTTGTATTTCAAAGAATACAGATTTCCTCATATGCCACAAGCACCACATTCCCCATTTCCTCTGCCTTATCCCTGCATCCTTTTGTAAATCCGTTTTTCGCAAACAGGTAATAATATTTATTTTGATAATGAAACAATTCTCCTTTTTCTATCAGCCCCTCTAATATGCTTAAATCCACTTTTTCATTGGTCCATTTACATTCACCAAAAAGAACGGTATTTTTATCCGCCATTCCCATGATATCTATTTTCACCTGCTGTTTTGTCCTAGTGTTTGTTCCCCACCATCTTCCAATATCGGTAAAGTCAATTACACATTTACCATTTAATAAAAGCTTCCATAAATGCTGTTTACAAATTTCCTCAAATACTGCTCCCATATAGTCAGACAAATGCGGCTGAATCCGCTTATAGGCAAGTTCAAAAGCCCCACGGGAAATGATTGAAATATTTTGTGGTACAAAACGATACCAAAATCGAAACATATTATCTTCTATAGAATAAATGGTTTTTCGTGTAGAATCCTCTCCGTAAGGAGTTTCCTTCTTTACGATTCCAAGCAAAATCAAATTTTTAATATAGGTTGCACATACACTCGTATTGTTTTTCCTACACGCCTGCGTCCATATATTACTAAAAACTCGAATTTCTCTGAAGCATATAGTTTTCGCAGAGCAGAAAGTTCTTTCTCTCTCCCTATAAACATATCCCATCCCTCATTTACTTATTTTCGTTTTACTTGTTTACGATTTACTAAATTATACTACACCTAATCAAACACATCAATCCTTGCAAAAAATAAAAGAGACTATCTATTTCCCGACAGCCCCTTTCAATCATTTTATATACCAAACGAGAAACTGGTATTTGCCTCAAAAATTGAGCAAATTCATTCTTCTAATTTACACCACACCCTCAATCGTCCCAATCAATTTCTCCTTATCCGCCGGCTTGAGCAAATATCCCGCCGGTTTGAGTCTGAGCACTGCTGCAATGTGCTCTTTATCCGCTACACCTGTCAAAAAGATGACTGGTATATCACAAGTTTCTTTATTTTCACGAATCTTTTCAAAGGTTTCTCTTCCATCCATGCCCGGCATCTCATAATCCAGTAAAATGACATCCGGCTTGTTTTTCTGAATCGATTTCAAAGCCTGCTCACCGGAAGTTGCAACGGAAATCTGATAATTTTTCTCCAGCATTGCCTTAATGCTGCGGAGTGTCACCGGACTGTCATCCACAACCAGCAGACGTTTCGGTGCTGATGGTGCCAAAGGCATTGTTTCTTCTGCCGGTTCCCACATTTCCATGGTTTCTGTTTCCCCATCGGCTTTCAGAAGCATATCACAAACCTGAATGATATCCTGCTTACTGATAGGACGCTTTAAGGACATCATCTTGTCACGGGTTAAGTATTTTTTATATTTCACACAGCCTTCTTCTGAAGCAATCACAACCACCGGTAAATCTTTATAAGAATATTCTAAAACACGAAATACATTCTCTTCGATATCCTCAAGATCCAGTACGTTAATCACTACCATATCCGGCTCAAATAAGGTCATCATTCCTTCTACAATTTTCCAAGGTTCCGCGCTTACCTGCACATAATATCTTCCGCAGATACTTTCATATAATTCTTTCAAAGTAGGATTTAATTTTCCAATTAATAAAATTTTTTTCATAGCACTATTCCTCCATTTTTTTTCTAATCTTATCAATTAATTCTCCTGCACCCTCACTGTCAAGATTTACTACCGCCGTACTTAATTCATCTACCAGCTTCTGCACCTCTTCTGCAAACGCATATTGACGGACTTCTTCTATTGCCGCATCAGAAGCGTCAATATCCATATCCTCCATAGCCGCCCGAAGCTGCTCTAACAAGTCAAACACAACTGATATATCTTCGATATCCTGTTTTTCTTCTTCCGGCATACAGCACTTTAACTTCTCCTTATAGCTTCGCCAGTCAGCCAAAAACACCGGGGTTACACTCTGTATTACATCCAGCATCCCATCTCTGGCAGCATATTCAAGCAGCTTTGCTACACCGCTAAGCGATGCCGCACCAAGCAAAGCCGCTGAACTCTTCATTGCATGCACCTTAACGCGATACTGTTTCAGTGCACTTTCACTGTCAGATACCTCTTTAAAATATGTTTCCAGACAGTCCGCCTCTGAATCAATGGTACGGTAAAAATCGATTACGGTATCCTTTAAAAGCCCCAAATCTCTTAAATGCAGCATGCCATAATTCCAATCGATTCCCTCTACAGCCGGCAGAACATCCTCTGTCACTTCTGCTGTCTCTTTCTTTTCTATTTCATTCTCTAATAAGTCCTGTCCTTCTATATCGAATACTAACAGTTCCTTTGGCAGCATTTCTATTATCATCCGCTCCAGCTTTTCCGGGACAATCGGCTTTGCTAAAAAGGCATCAAATCCATTTGCCAGATACATTTCTTTTGCACCGGTAATGGCATTTGCTGTCAAAGCAATCACTGGCGTTTCTTTACACATAGAATCTGAAAGCTGCTTCATTTGATTTAATGTTTCAATTCCATCCAAATCCGGCATCATATGGTCTAAGAAAATCAAATCATAATGCTGTTTCCTCACCATTTCAAGACAGGTATAACCGCCATCAGCTAAATCTACTCTCATCTTTGTAACTTTCAGTAAATTCGCCATAACTTTCAGGTTCGTTGCATTGTCATCTACTACCAAAATGGCAGCTTCCGGTGCCATAAAGTTTTTTGTATAAGTACTATCCTTTGCCCGTTCCTGAATACGTTTTTCGAGATTTCCAATTGGAACCTTATCCACAATTTTCTGTTTTAAAACGAATGAAAAAACAGAACCCTGTCCGTACACACTTTCCACCTTTAAAGAACTGCCCATTAAAGAAAGAAGCTGCATCGTAATATTCATACCTAAGCCGGTTCCTTCAATACTGCGGTTTCTTTTTTCTTCAATTCGCTCAAAAGGCACATACAGCTTTGGGATATCCTCTTCTTTGATGCCGATTCCGGTGTCCATCACTGCAAATGAAATCAATGCCGTCTCCGATTCTTCACATGGCAAAAGGCTGATATCTAAAGTTACGCTTCCTTCATGTGTATATTTCACTCCATTATTTAAAATATTAACCAAAATCTGCCGGATGCGGATATCATCGCCTAACAGCCGGTTTGGAATATTTTCATCAATACATACGTTAAAATCAAGTGATTTTGCTCGGGCTTTAAAGGAAATCATATTTGTCACATCATGTACAATACTGGAAAAATCGTATTCTACCGGTATAATTGTAATTTTTCCCGCCTCGATTTTCGTAATATCTAAAATATCGTTGATAATACTGAGCAGAGAATTTGCTGCCCCTTCTACATCCTTTGCATATTCCCGAATATTGTTTTCTCTGGTTTCTCTTAAAATAACCTCATTCATGCCTAAAACAGCATTAATCGGTGTTCGGATTTCATGGGACATTTTCGCTAAAAAGTCTGTCTTTGCCTGATTTGCTACGTCAGCACGTTTGGTTTCTTTTTCCAACAATTCTACAAGTACCGCATCCGGATTTTCTGTGGTCAGATAAATACCCAAATTCAGCAGCGCAATCGCCAGACAGGTAATTAAGGCTGTCGGAATAAGTGCCTGATAAACGGCAACCACTACCTCACTAAAAATAACAATAATCATTGCCGTGCGCTTCTTTACCGGGATAACCTTCCAATACTTTATCAAATTTCTGACAATTAATATGATATATGTAAAAACTCCAATATATAACGTATATGCCGCAGGCCCAAAAGAATAGTTGGTCAATGGTGTTTCTATATATTCTAAAGGCAAAAAAATCACACCTAAATTTGCCAGTGTAATCGGAATATCTGCATACCTCTGTTTTACAAGCCGATCCCCTATTTCTTCCTCGATTACTGCCTCCAGATACTTATATGCCAGATAAAAGAGCATCTGCATAAATCCCATATAGAAAATATGCACGACTCTGTTTAAAATCGGCGAAACCGTTTCTAAATGATTCACCGTATAAACAGACCAGATATCAAATATTATCTGAAAAAAAGACATACACACAAGTCTTGAAAACCATCTTGACGGATTGGACTGTTTCGTTCCTTTCTGCACTGCCAGAAAATGAAATACCCCTATAAATCCTATAATTATGATACAAATAATTTGTCCCTTATACATCATAAACCCTGCCTTTCTATTGCTCTTTCAGCCACTCCTCAATCACACATTCATGCTTCTTATTCGTCTTATCATAACAGACTCCAACCAATAATATATTCCCTGTATAATCCATTAAACTCTGCGGATAATTCTTTTCATGTATCTGTGTAATTGCCGTTTTCACACTCCTGTCCCATTTTAATTCAAAAATAATCGCCGGTTTATCTGTATACATTTTTCTTGGAATATAGATCAAATCTGCAAATCCCTTTCCTGAAGGACACTCTCTAATCACATGATAATATTGTCTTGCTGCATAAAACGCCAATGACAATGTATAACTCAAAGCATTTTCATCATGATATTGGAGAATCGAATTCTCATAATGAGCTTCTTCTATTCCTGCCGCAACCTTAGCCTCTTCTTTCTTCCATACACATTCCAATAATTCTTTGGAATTTTTTACTGCTTTAATGACTTCTGTCCAACCTGCACCCTCTACTGCATTATAAAATTCCTTACTGATTTCTCTGTTCGGAATATATACTTCCTCTCGCTCAAAATCATATGCCAAATAGCCTAAATGCACCAATAATGTAAGCACATCATCTGCACTTTCAAATGTTGTCATATCATTACCGAATCTTCCCGTATTAATTCGTTTCCGGCTTCCTGCAAGCATTTCCACAATCATATCTTTTAAACCATCATAATTCATTTCTATATAATTTTTCAATGCCTCATAAGTTTCTGTTTTTGTCCAATAGCTGTCAAATACGCCGCTAAGCGCAGCTTCTACAACTGCCTTTGGATTATATACTGATTTTATTCTTAAAAAAGAATATCCATCATACCAAGCCTTCATTTCTTCAAAACTTCTGGAATACCGGCTGCATAATTCCTGAACTTCCGTCTCCGTAAAACCTACATATTCCTCCATTTCACGCTGATTTGTCATGGAAAATTCCTGAAACATATTCAAAGCGGAATGGCTCCCATATTTTTTAATTGGAAGAATTCCTGTCATATATACGAGTGCTGTATACTCTTTATCCTTTAATAAATCCCGCAGAAAATCTAAATAACGTTTTTGTCCCTCTTCTTCTTTCGGACATTCTCTAAAAACACAATCCCATTCATCGATCAGAAATACAAATGGCTGCTTTTTCTGTGCATAAATATCCTGCAGCGTAAATGTCAAATTCGTTTCATCAAATAATATCACACCTGTATTCTGCATTTTTATTTCAAATAACAAACGTTTCTTCAACGTATCAATCATCTCATCGACACTGTTGCTATTACTGAAAAATTCCTGCATATTCAGACATATTACATTATATTGATTTAAATGCTGCTCATAGCTGCTGTGTTCTGCTATTTTCAACGAATCAAATTGACTATGTGAATCCTTTTGGCATCCATAATAGGAACTTAACATTTCAATCGCCATTGATTTTCCGAATCTTCTTGGACGGCTGACGCACATATATTGCTGATTGGTTTGAATTACTTCATTTGTATATGATATCAGCTCTGATTTATCTACATATATTTTGGAATTTAATGAACGCTGAAATTTATCATTCGATGGATTCAAATAAGTTCCCATTTACACTTCACCTCGACTTTAATCAATATATTGTAATTGTTGTATTTTTCATAGTTACAATATCTTCTCTTCAAGTCTTACACATCTTTTTTCCTGTGTCAAGCCGACTTTTTTCTAATAAAATTACTTTACCTCTTTCCTATACGCTTATCTTGACAAAACCTCGTTCTGCTTATATATTAAAATCAGCTTTTATCATTTTATTATCTATTTATTTTATCTGTAATACAAATCGGGCGGCACATTGAGGACTATGTCATTAAATCACTTTGATATCGATTTTTTTCATAAAACAGACAACAGTTGCCCTGTTGCTGAATTTTTAGATTCACTAGATTACAAAATGAGAGCAAAACTTTTAAGATTAATCATGCTCTTAGAAGAAAATGGAAACGAGCTAAGAGAACCATATTCCAAATCATTAGGAGACGGTATCTTTGAACTCCGAGCCCAGCAAGGCTCTAACATTACACGTATATTATATTTTTTTGTAATAAATCATAAAATAATTTTAACAAATGGTTTTACAAAAAAATCCCAAAAAACTCCCAAAGCTGAAATTGATTTAGCTAAAAAATATAGATATGAATACTTATCCAAAATGGAGGAGAACCATGAATGAATTTCAAAAATACTTAAACAAACAATTAGAAAACCCTGAATTCAAAAAAGAATGGGACGATTTAGAACCTGAATTCAATATGATGCAGGCTATGATTGATGCCCGGAAAAGTCGTAATTTAACACAAAAGGAACTTGCCGAAAGAACCGGTATTGATCAGTCTGACATTAGTAATATCGAAACAGGCAATGCCAATCCTGCGCTTTCTACTTTAAAACGATTAGCAGATGGTATGGATATGGTTTTAAAACTTGAATTTATTCCTAAAAACTTAAATTTTTAAAAAATAAACTTCTAAACATGAAAAGCTCTGGTGACACATCTTCACCAGAGCTTTTATAATCTTACAGATTCTAAAAAACTTTACAAGTTCTTTATTCTCTCCAACGCTGCTACAGTATTCTCATAGCTTCCAAATGCAGTCAGTCTGAAGTAGCCTTCACCGCTTGGTCCGAATCCGGAACCCGGTG
>CAYYZV010000038.1:0-15489 GCA_964476275.1 uncultured Roseburia sp. | reverse complement strand
TTACACGCATTGCCTGATATACATAAGTACGTCCTGACAATGGATCACGGATTGCTCCGCCTAAACAGGTAGCAGCACCACCGAATGGTTCGATTTCTGTTGGATGGTTATGTGTTTCATTTTTAAAGTTTACAAGCCACTCTTCGATTTCACCGTCTACTTCTACCGGTACAACGATCGAGCAGGCATTGATTTCGTCTGATTCTTCCTGATCCTGTAATTTGCCTTCTTTTTTCAATTTCTTCATTGCAGAAAGTGCAATATCCATTAAGCAGACAAATTTGTCAGAGCGTCCTTCATATAAATTTTTGAAATTATCTAAGTAATTATTGTATGCAGCTTCAATTGGAGCCTTATAAAATCCTTCGTCAAAAGAAACATTCTTTAACTCTGTAGAGAATGTAGTGTGACGGCAGTGGTCAGACCAGTATGTATCTAATACGCGAATCTCTGTCATAGATGGATTGCGTTTTTCTTCTTTTGCAAAATAGTTCTGAATATGTAAGAAATCCTTGAAAGTCATAGCAAGTCCTAAAGAACCATAAAGCTCTTTTAACTCTGCTTCTTCCATTGTAGTAAATCCGTCAAAAATCATGACATCTGCAGGGTCTTCAAATTCCTGTACTAAGGTTGCAGGCTTGTCTGCATCTGCTTCACGGGAATCCACCGGATTAATACAATGCTTTTTGATAGCTTCTAACTGCTCTTCTGTCACATCGCCTTCAATGACATATGTAGTCGCAGAACGAATGATTGGTTCTTCCTCTTCGTTTAATAACTTCATACACTGTTCTGCTGAGTCAGCTCTCTGGTCGAACTGTCCCGGAAGATATTCTACAGAAAAACTCTTTGCTCCCATTGCTTCAAAACTTTCTTCATAAATATCATCAACCGGCGGTTCTGAAAATACAGTTACTAATGCTTTCTTATAAGTCTCTTCTGAGATATTTTCAATATCATAGCGAATCAATACACGAACTCCTGTTACAGAGTTAATACCAAGGTAACCCTTGATTTCTGCCTGCAATTCTTTTGCTTTTACCGCAAATGCAGGTTTCTTTTCCACGTAAACACGTCTTACATTACTCATCATGCGTTTCCTCTTTTCCCTTTCATCTTATCATATTTCTACCATTTATTTAACGGGTACAAGTACCCCCTATCTTCCATATGAGTATAGCATAGCAATATAAATTAGGATAATTAATATATTTAATGTTTTTTATAAGACTTATTAATTTTAATTATTCAAAGACAAGGCAATTTACACAATTAGAGCTTATTCAAAAATAAGATTTGACACATTTATTAGTGTAGCTTATACTATTAATATCTTACGGAAGATATTACCAAAACACTATAAAATAGAAAGAGAGGATATCTATGGATATCAACTACGAGCTTTATAAAGTATTTTATTATGTTGCTACTTCGCTCAGTTTCTCTGACGCCAGTAAACAGCTATATATTTCCCAGTCGGCAGTCAGCCAGTCCATTAAAACTTTGGAGAAAAAATTAGAACAGCCCCTTTTTATCCGCAGTACCAAAAAAGTACAGCTTACACCGGCCGGCAAGCTTTTATTAAAACACATTGAACCCGCAATGAATTTGATTCAGCGTGGTGAAAGCCAGTTATTAGAAACCGGAACTTTAGGTCTGGGACAGCTTCATATCGCTTCCAGCGATACACTGTGCCGTTATTTTTTAGTTCCTTATTTAAAGAAGTTTCATGAACTGTTTCCAAACGTGCCGATTAAAGTATCCAACTCTACTTCTTTGGGCTGCGTGGATTTATTGGAACAGGGCAAGGTTGATTTGATTATTACAAACTTCCCAAATTCACAATTAAATCAATCCTATATTCAGAAAACAGTCTGCCACTTTAATGATGTATTTATTGCAAACCGCAATCATTTTCATTTAGAGAATAAAGTGCTGGCTTTTGAAGATTTGGGACAATATCCTTTGATGCTGTTGGAACGCCGCAGTACAACCAGTGAATTTCTTCACAATCTGTTTTTGCAGCACCAGTTAGAACTGATTCCTGAAATTGAATTAAGCAGTAATGACTTATTAATCGATTTAGCACGTATCGGACTCGGTATCGCTTTTGTACCGGATTTCTGCATCGAAAAGGATTCCAGAGATTTATTTGTTGTAAAAACAAAAGAAAATATTCCGCCAAGACAGCTGATTGCTGCAATTAATCCGGCTCTTCCGGTGGCACAGTCTACGGAGGAATTTTTGAAATTATTGCCGGAAGTGTAAAGGTAAAGTTTACAAGACGAAGTATCACTATAAGCTTATAGTGGAATACTTCGCCTTTTCTTTTTAGTAAACGTATTATGAAACATTTTATTTATATCACATGTAATGATTTTATATAATTTTCAACACCATTTTTCTTATGTAAATTAAATTCTTTATCCATATTCATGAAATAATTAAAAATATGTAACTGTTCAGTACCTTCCAGTTACGATGCAAAAATCCATTAAAAATTGCCTTTGGCAATGGGATTTTTGCACACCTGAATCATTTTCTCACGGTCTGTGCAGTAAATGCACAGACCTACTGAATAGTTACAAAAATATTTTCATTAGAAATAACATTCGCACAAGGCTGCATATCCCCTAGTCCTTCTCTTGCCAGTTTCCACGGCATTTCGCAATGGGTTAATTCTCTCAATACACCTCCATTATAGATTCCGAAACATTGCAAAACATAATCACATACCATACGTTCTTCATTGCTTAACAAATTCTCATAATCTATTTCTGCTATCTCTGCTTGAATCACCTCTTTTCCAAAAAAAATATACCCAAAAGCTTTAAAATAATATAATAATTTCTGTAACGACATATTCGTTATTTCATAGCATGACTGAATCATATATTTTTCCAACAATAACTCTATTTCTCCAATTGTAATCAAATCATTCTGTTTGCGATAAACATTATCAAGTTCCTGTACATTTTCATCATCCAATCCAGGAACCATTATTTCTTCTTTACACTCATTACAAATCGCAAATCTTTCATTATACTGGTAGTCGATGCCTTTTATATTTTGAACATCTTTTCTTGCCTTTACCGTATATGTAACCTTTTTATGACAATTCCAACACAACACTTCATGTCTATTTTCACTCATGGCATCTCCTCCCTCAAAGTAATTCTTTCATATGTATTTATCATAGTATTCATTCTATCTCAAACTAAAGATGCCAGACCTTTCGAGTCTGACATCTTTTTATCCATTCACTATTAGAAGAATAATCTCGCCATACGGGACGCTTCATCTTCCATACGCTTCTTCTGCATATTCATCGAATATTCCTGCAAAAGCTGTTCTTTCTTCAAATCCGATATCGCCTGCGGAAAATCCAAATCTTCCAGACGGCTCTTCGAACCAATCGTATTTAGCGCAGCATTTTTGTTATAATTATACGCATACTCAAGTGCATTGCTCTGTGCTCCCATTTTGCTTCTGCCAGAGCTGACCTTTTCTAATGCTTTATCAATATCTTCGATATTAAAATCGCCTGTCACATCAAAATCAGCAATACCAAGCTCTTCGAGCATCATATTGGATGCATTTACAGTCATTCCATTGCCATTTGCATCTGTTGCAACATTGAACTGCGAATTCGTTTCGTTCAATAATGGCTTTGTATTAAAGGTAGTCTGTGAAGCAATATCCGAAATCCCTTGCTTCAGCTGGTCTACCTCTGCCTGTATTGCTTTTCTGTCTGAGTCTGATACTGTCGCAGTATTCGATGCCTGTACCGCCAGCTCACGGATTCTCTGTAAGTAATCCGTAATACCGGATGCCGCGCCATCTGCTACATTTAACATATCCTTTGTCGTCGCAATATTATTTGCTCCGGCCTCTAATCCACGCGCCTGTGAATCCTGCTTTTGAATCATTGAAAGCTCGGCTGCACCATCTGCTGCACTCTGAATCGCTTTGCCGCTGGCAAACTTACCATAATTGGTATAGGAACTATAAGAAGAATACGAACTAATCGGTGAAATTCCACTCATATGATGTCCCCCTCTCTATAAAAATAATGAATTATCCACTATCTCTCTAATAATATTATCGGTTTATTAACCTAATTCCTCTATATATTTTAACATAAAAAAATTAAATTGCGCAAGAATTATATGGAAACCGACATCCCACCGTATATATCGGAATCGCTTTTACTCCACTTTCTCTTATACCGCCTTTTGTAATTCCGACCAAATATGCTTCATCTATAAAACCTTTACTAAAATATTCATTTAATGATTTTATCACATTTGCATTGGAAGTTTTTACCTCAATACCATACTTTACATCATTTTTATCAACAATCATAAAATCTAATTCATAATTACCATAAACCGAACAGCATGGCACATCTCCTTTTACAAGATTTGTTTTGTAAATTCTATAAAGCTCTGTGTATACAAACGTCTCTGATAATACTCCTTCTACCATATCATTCGGAACAGATGTCATCGCTGCTATATAATTAGCAATTCCACAATCCATAAAATAAAATCTTCTCTCGTTTAATAAATCTAATACATTTCCCTGGTTATATAAATCACACCCTCCTAAAATCCTTGAATATTTTAACCATGATACTGCTTTATTTACCTCTGCCCTGCTGACATGTTCCTTTGTATCTATTTTTACAAAATCCGTAATATCTCCGATATCTTTCGAAGAAGTTCCTTTTTTCTCCTTTGCTATACATAAAAATGCTGCTTTATACACATTTCTAAATACCGCCAGACTTTTATCATTTTCAAAATAAGATGTCGATTCATCCGTAAATTTATCTATAATACCACGAATCACTTTATAACATACCTCTAAATCCTGATCTGTAATATAACTCTGTACAACTGCCGGATAGCCTCCTATTTTTCTATATATCTTATATAATTCCGTAAGTTCTATATACTTTTGTGCTTCATCTTGGCCAAATAAATCGATTAATAATAATTCATCCTCTTTTTTAAAAGCTTTACAAAATTCCTGAAATGATAATGGCAGCATTTCTATATCATATAAATTCCCCGCTGGTTTAAAATAATTAGGATGTAATATTTTTCCCAAATAACTTCCGGTAATTACAATATGACAATTTAAATTTGACTGTAAACTTCTAATACTATTATATATTTCACTGCTTTCCTGTATCTCATCAATAATTAAAATCGTATCTGTAGTATCTGCATACTCTTCCAATCCCATTTTCCTACAATAATTCATTAAACCAAATCTATGATCATTACGTATAACCAGTTCGATAAATAGTTTCATGCTTTCTTCTTCTGCCAGATTCACATAAATAATCTGTTCATAATTTTTATATGCAAACTTCATCAATTCCGTTGTTTTACCCGTCTGTCTTGCACCGGACAAACACAACACATATTTTGACCACTTTCCACGCCACTCCTCGAGTTCTGTTTGAATGTTTCTCACAAGTGGATTTTTCTGACACTCTTTTTTATAGATTTCCTTATTTATATTTTGAATACTTACTTCTTTTAATTTTTCATCGGCACATATAAACCCATCATCATCCATTCTCAAGTTACTTATTAACTCTATATTTCTCCGTACATTAAAATACTTTACATATCTTTCATCAACAATAAAACCTGTCGTCTTATTATTACTATTTATCACTCTGTGTGTTGCTCGCAAAATAACACCCTCTTCCATGAACTATGACTGCTATACAACTGCTTCTATCAATAATTTATCCTTATATTCGACGTATTTTACGCCAATTTCTTTATTCTTATTAAAGTTAAATGTAAGCATATAACCTTTTTTCAAGCCATAAGAATCCAGATAAGCTGAAAGCTGTTCTTCTCCATTTTGGTGATAGATATCTCCATGCCAGATTTTTAATTCTACAATAAACTGCTCTCCTCTATAATCTATAACAACATCCGTCCGTCTTGAATCGCGCGTCTGTGCCTCAATGTAATAATTACCTACACCGTTAATAATCGGTCTAAGATAAAGAAGAAATAATTTTCTTCCTTCATTTTCTATAAATACTTTGTCTTGACTTACATACACCGAAGAAAAATGTTCTGCAAATTTTTTCAACACCTGCTCCATATCCAAATGTCCATTTTTAACAAACTGACTCTTATTTTTCATACCGGTTTCATATGCCTTCGTATTCAACGATTCATTTGTTGACAAAAACATATTATACAGTCGTGTCTCAAAGATTCGATTAGCCACAGCAACCATTCCATTCTGATTTTTAATAAATCCATTCATCTGCGCTCTTTCTATTCCCTTGTCTATCATCTTTCGAATAGCTTCTAAACGCTCTGTCAAATCCACCATATAATGCTCATCTGCATAACAGACCCCTGTCGTATTAAAAACCTTCATTCCCATCCTAATTTTCCTCTTCTATTTCCACTTGCTTCCCGCTAAAAGCAACACCATATTTTAACACACGCGAAACCTTCTGTTCTTTCATACGTGTATCATATTTACGAGCATTAATTTGAACCAACGCTTCTCTTGCCAGTATCTTTAGTTCATCAGCATCGCAATTTTTCTGTGCTTTCAACTCGATAATAATTCCCGGCAGCTTCTCTTCTTGTGGAAAAAGTGCAATATCATAACGCCCTTCTCCCGATTCACGATTGGAATCCACCAAATAACGATTATCAAACATGGCACACAGCCCTAACATTAAACCATGATAAAAATTCTCACCAATCGTATCAAAACAGCTCACAGATTGTAACAGCAATTTATTCAAATGATACTTCAACTTATCAATATCCTCTAAAAAAATTGCCTCACGTATCGCCACCGCTGTTGCCTCTGGAAAAATTTTATTCAATTTTGCCAAAATCTCTTTGTTATATACGAACGCAATTTCCTTATTCGGCAAAGCTACTTCGCACATATAATCTCCACCAGAAGAAAAATTTGCATTCACAACCTTTAAATAGCCTGCAACAAGCAGGAAACTATACACCGATGACGGATTCTTCTGAATCTGCGGATAAATAACTCCGGTATCCACATAAGTTAAAAAGGACTTTCCCTGTAGTAACAAATGTAATCTTTCATAGATATCTTCTGTCGCATATTCTAAAATCTCTTCTATAATATCATTACTTCCTGTAGACTGCCAAAAGGCACCCGGCACACATTCATTGCTAAAATAATTAATTACTGACCAGGGATTAAATATTTCTGTCTGCCCAAAACGATACCCATCATACCACAAACAAATCTCATCGTATTTTTTATAAACACCATAATAACGGCACATTTCTTTTATTTCATGTGATGTAAATCCAAAATATTCGCTATATCGTCTATCTAATATAGAGTTTACCTTCAAATTATTCAATCCACTAAAAATACTCTCTTTGGCAACTCTCAATATTCCTGTCATAAAACCATAAGAAAGATGATGATTATCCTTCAATCCACCCGAAAAGAGATTTCTCATAAACAAAACAACATCATCATAAAAATGATATAAATGCCCCTGCTGAATTGGCGTATCATATTCATCAATAATAATAATTGGTGCTATTCCATAATGTTCATGAAGCATCTGTGACAACTCCCGCAGAGCACCCGTCAATTCGACCTCTGTCGTACTTTTCTCCAACACTTTATTAAAATACGCTTTTTCACTCTTACTACACTTCGGGCTGTCTAATAAAACAAGATGCCTGTCAAATTCCTTTTTTAAAACATCCGCAAGATTATCCCTCGTTTCCTCCCATGTCTTAAACTTCACATCCTTAAATGACACAAATATAACCGGATACTTTCCCTGATATTCTCTATAATACTGTCCGCAAGCCCAAATCTTCTTATCCTTAAAATATCGCGAAGTATCTTCCTCTGTCTTCTCAAAAAAAACGCGAAGCATATCCATATTTAATGTTTTCCCAAAACGACGTGGACGCAAGAAAAGAGAAACCATAGGACGTTCATCCAAAAACTCCTTAATCATCATCGTTTTATCCACATAATAATAGGACTCTGATGCCACGCGATAATCTGAAATTCCAACCGGAAGCGGAAGCCTTTTATCCGTATATTGTTTCCTATATATTCCCGATTTCACACGCTGGTCTTCCGGCTTTTTGGCATCTGCCGGGATCACCCAGCTTTTTCCCTGCTTTACTGCACCTTCTATTCTGCCCTCCCTACAAAGAATGGCAACCCTTCGTTCAGAAATATTCCATATAGACGCTGCTTGTTTTACTGTAATTGTATCCATTGTACAACACCACCAAACTATAAAATATATACATATTATATCCATTTCAAAAGAATAATGTCAATAATAAAAGAACAATATCAACAACCAGATTGATATTGTTCTTTTTCAAGTTATATAGAAGTGCTATTGAATTTATTTACTTTTTCTTTTAATGTGTTATACTAAAATTATCAAAACAAAAGAGATATACCAAATACAATAACCAAGAAAGGACGTGCATACTATGCCAGCATTACAAGCACAGCCTCAACTAATCACTTTAGAACAGTACGAGGAACTTCACGAAGACAAAAGAGTAGAAGTCTTTGACGGCATTGTCTACGATATGGCAAGTCCTTCACAGATACATCAGTCAGTTTCTATAGAGCTATCGAATATCATTTACAATTATATTAAAAGAAAAAAAGGTTCTTGCCAATTATTCACTGCTCCATTTGATGTAAAATTATCTGATTATCCCCTGACAATTGTGCAGCCTGATATAATGGTTATCTGCGATAAGGATAAACTGGATGGAAAAAGGTGTAATGGAGCACCTGATTTTATTATCGAAATTGTTTCACCTAATAATGCATCCGATGATTATATTCGTAAGCTCTATTACTACAAAAATTATGGTGTACGTGAATACTGGATTGTAGACCCAAAGAGAAAAACTATTACAATAAATTACTTTGAAAATAATATCGTAAGTGTCCAATATCCTTTTAATTCGATTATAAAAGTAAATATTTATGACGATTTATTTATCAATTTCTCTGAGATTGCCGATACTCTGAACATTTAGCCATTAATTGTGCTTAAGATGTAGTTTTATAAAACTATACCTTAAGCACAATATAAATCATCCAAAGTAAGCAGTACAACTGTCTGTTTATCCGCATTCTGCTCAACCCACTCTGTATATCCGCTCAACGAAAATAATAAATATTGTACAATCGGATATTTACATGGTATCACTTTACTCCTGCGTACTAAGGTTTCATATACCGTTTTATCTATTTTTTCATTCTTAAATTTACATTCTCCTACAACCATGCCTTTTTCAAATGCAGATATGCCTACCACATCTACATCCGCAGACTGGGTATACTTCCTGCCATTTTCATCCTGCAGCATTTCCGTTCCCCACCATGTTCCTACTTCCGTCACAAAGCAATTCAGCTTTCCATCTAATCCTGCATTCAGCGTATAATACAAACACATCTCTTCAAATACTTTTCCCATAAAACTATGCAGATTTGGTTTTACTACTTTCTCATAATATACGCTTCCTTTTCCCATTTCAACAGCACTGGCCGCAGCCGGTAAATAAGAATACCAGAAACGGAACATCTGGTCTTTTAAAACATATTGTGTTTTTTTCTTATTTTTCTCTTCCGTAATACATTTCCTTTTTTCAACCAATCCCACTGAAATCAGTTTATTTAAAGAGTATAAAATCGTACTTTCTTTTTCGTGTACTTTATCTGCAATTACATTTAAAGAATTTTCACCATTCGCTACCTGTTCTATGATATTATTTACAAGCGTAATATCGTTAAATTCCTGAACTAACAAGTTTCTGGATTCGTCATATAAATAACCCGTTTTTTCAAAAAATAATTCTATTATATTATCATGGATACTTTTTTGGGGATTAATCAAAGAAAGATATTTCGCCACACCTCCGGTAATTCCATAACAAATCGCTTTATCTTTATTCGAATAATTTGGAACGAATTCCGCTGCCTCCAAATACGAAAACGCTTCTAGCTTTATCTGAGCTGTCCGTCTTCCAAACAATGGACTTTTTTCACTCAACACCCGTTCTTCCATAAAACTGAGAGCTGAGCCACATAAAATAAATAAAATATTTTTCTCTGCCCAATCATTATCTATAAACTTTTGGAAAACAGACAAAATGCTTTCATCTTTTTCCGCCCAATACGGCAGCTCGTCAATAATAAAAATCAACTTTTCTTCTGTTATATGTTCTCCGACAAAGGATAATAACTTTTCTAAATTTTCAAAACGTACCCCTTGCATACCGGATGCCAGTACATTCAATACCTCTCTGCCAAGTAACTCCACATTGCGTTCCGTTCCCACTTTTGTTGCCATATAATAGATTGCTTTTTTGTCTTTTATAAATTCTGCAATAAGCGTAGATTTACCGATACGTCTCCTACCGGATATAACTGCCATCTGAAATCCTGCTGCATGATATAATGTATTTAATTTTTTTAACTCTTCTTTTCTGCCGATGAACTGTTTCATATACAACCCGCTTCCACAAATCAATTTTATTAAAATATATTTTATTAAAATCAATTTTAACAAAATGCTATTATAGTGTCAATGAACTATTTTTTACCATACACCTCTTCTTAAAGAAGCAAACTCCATACTTCATAATTTCCTGATATCCGTCCTCTAACAGTTCCTGCTCATACATCATAATACTCGGATGCCTTTTGCATAAATTCTTCCATTATCTCATAATATCGCGTAGTAATCTCTGCAAAATATTTTAGTGCAATTTCTCCATCATAATCATGAGCAAGATGATTTCTGACTTTTAATAACTGCATCCATATATCATCTTCAATCAATCCCACACTATGTGCCATACGAAGCGTTTCTCTCGGTGAACCGACAGGATATTCCGATACTCCATGAAATTCCTTTATCAAATCTTTCATCACTTTCCATGATAAGTCGAACGACAAATTAAACATTTGAACTGTACCACTAAGAATGAATTTATCTTCTGCATTTTTCCCTTTCGCATCTTTTAAATTATTTAAACTCTTACAAAAACTGCGGTATCGATTAATAGATTTTCCTTCCATACCTATCCATATCCTCCTTTAAATATTGATTTGAGCACATATCATATTCAAAAAGATCGATCTTCTTTAATGTCATAATTTCATCCACCTGTTCCTGCAAACGTTCTATGTCCACCTGACCATAAACAATAAAATCAATATCACTATATCTTGTTGCTGTTCCCTTTGCATAAGAACCAAAAAGTGACAAATGCTCCACACCATTACTTTTACAAATACTTGTAACTTGCTGAATAATCTCTTCTATTGTCATACTTCCCACTATAAAACACCTTTTTCAAAAAATTTCTATAATAAACTATAGCCAAAACTCTTAAGATTTAGTATAACAAATCCCAAAAGCTTTGGCTATGTATTTTCTTCTTTTATCAGCGATAAAGAATAAATCAAATTAATTCCCTGCTTTTCCTCATTTCATTCGATTGTGGATATTTGGTTATTTTTATCCTTTTCTTCTATCGCCACCTTTGCTATAATAAACCTGTTATTCAAGATATACTGTTGTGTATCTTGCGGTTTCAAGTACATCTTCATCTGTTATTGTCAGTCCTCGAAAACTTTCCAGTAACTTTGAAGATGTATTTTTTATACTCTGTTTTATTTCTTTCCGTACCGGATTCCATGCCAGATAGATCTGCATGATAATGTCTGCTATCTGCGTCAGAAGATAATGATTTGTAGAGCATTCGTTTCAAATTATCTTTTTTATCAATCTCTTTCATACTGGACAGTAAAAAGTTTGCATCACTTAGCATGTTCATCCGTTACAAGTTCCATAGGCGTAGCGTCCTCTTTCTTCTGATAATAGTTCAATTTTGGCATATGTTTCGTCAAAAATGATAACAGAATGCTCCGAATCTCGTTGTATTCCACAAGCACAAATAATGCGCTTACGATATTCTGAACATTTAACCATAAATGCTCCAAAAGATGGCATAGAGAAATATATCCCTCCAACCGCTATACTTTGAACGCAAAACGAAGGAGCTGTGACTGAATTACGTTTTCAGGACAGCCCCTTCGTTTATTTACATCTGCTGCTTTTTTACCATACACCGTTTTTTAAAGAAACAAACACCATACTTTACTATCTCCTGATACCCGTCCTCACGCAGCTCGTGTTCATACTGCAGAGTTTCTATCTGAGCAAGTGCCTTATCACACTCTTTTTCCATCTCACTGAATTTAGCGGCAACCTTGACCTCTATAATAATTCCTTTGTCTCCCGTTTCATAATCTTTCATAACAAGATCACTTCTTCCTTCTCCCGCTTCACGGTTCGATAAAATCCGGTATTTTTGAAAACACTTTAGGATTCCGGCAAGAAATCCATGGTAATAATCTTCTTTATAATCAAAAAAACTAATCGTATCCAGTAACTGAGCAGACAAAAACTTTGCAAATGCCAAGCAGTCTCCACTTTCGATTGCTTTCAGCAAAGGTGTCATGTCATTTTTCCGTATTTTCTTATCAAACCATGTCAAAATTGTATTTTTATAGATATAAGAAATTTCTGCATTTGGAATTGTCATAGTAAGGTACTGCAATTCCCCCACCTGTCTTTCTCCACATTTTTTTAAATATCCGGTAAAAAACAGAAAATTCCATAAATTATCCTGTGAATCATATACATCTGCGTATGTGATATCTTCATGCACCGGCTTTTCAATCGTTCCTCCATCAAGCAGCTGTTCAATCTCACCGCGTGTCTGCGTATCTGCACGTTCTACCAGTTCACGCACAATGGCATTTGATGAGGTATTTGACCAATACGGCTTCGCAAATTCCGTAGTGCCATCCACAATATTATATACAAAATTAATCACACTCCACGGATTATAAACCTCTGCTTTACCAAACAAATATCCATCATACCATTTTTTAACTTCCTTTTTATAAGCTCCAATTTCATAAAATTCCAGCATCTCCTCCACTTCATTTGAAAGAAATCCAAAGTATTCTCCAAAACTTCTGCTCAATATGGAAATAACATTTAAGTTATTCAATCCCGTAAAAATACTTTCCTTACTAATACGCAGACACCCTGTCACAACTGCAAATGCCAAATGGTCATTCGTCTTTAATGCCGATTCAAACAAAGAGCGTATGAATTTTATCATTTCATCATAAAACCCTTCAAACCATGCATTTTCCAATGGTACATCATACTCATCAATTAAAATAATTGCTTTCTTTCCATGATAACGCTCCAGACATTTTGATAGAAATTTAAGCGATGTCGCATTCTGTTGGTATTCTGCTTTCCTTCCCCTAATTTCTGCATAATTCTTTTTCTCATCTTCTGTTAAATACTCCGCATCCAATACATAACTGTGCCTGTCATATTCATCTCCAATTTCATCTACAAGACATTTGTATGCCGTATCAAAATCTCTCTGCTTTGCAGACTTTAAAGACAGTTTTATCACCGGATACTTTCCTGCATGAGAGATATACTCCTCCCCGGCATCCATAATCTTTTTCCCTTCAAAATAACGCAGATTGTCGATTTTATTTCCATTTACATCGCGCTCATCCTCAAAAAAAGTCCGGATCATGCTCAGACCCAGTGTCTTTCCAAATCTCCGAGGTCTGGTAATCAGAAACACCTTTGTCCGATTATCCAATAATTCCTTTATCAACAGTGTTTTATCCACATAGTAGAAATTCTCATCTATCATTTCACGATAATCTTCAATTCCAATTGAAATTCTTCTCTTTAACATTTCTTCAATCTTCCTTTCAAACTTATGCCTCTGACTTGACCGATTCACAAACAAAGCTTCTATGATTCAGTATACCAAATCATAGAAGCTTTGAATATTATTATTTTCTAAAACCTTATTATCAAGGTTTTATCGGAGAATAGCATTCCTACCTACCTGTTTGTTTCTCCTATTTTCCCAGGCATTACTGGCCTTGTGTCATTAATTGAACAGACAGCCCCCTATGTTCAAAAAATATGTTTTGAAAATCTTAATTTACGAGGCAATAAAAAAGACCTGATTATTTCTTAAAATATGATTACACGCCCTGATTGTTTACTATATCTATCATTCCATCCTCTGAAATAATAATTCCTATATAAACTTCTTTCTTTGGTTTCTGCTTTATATAATTTACAACAGAATTGTATCTGGCACCTCTGCCAACATCACCCTTCACTTTCGCTTCACCATCTAATAATACAGAAAATGCAGAACAATTTCCCTGCAAATCCATAAATAATGCACCATCTACGCCTGTAAGACTTAAAAGCTGCTCATTATTCCATTCCATTTTTCCTTCTTCATTTTTACTACATACAAATTCAGAAGTAAGATAAATTCCTCGATTCTTACCACAAAGTCTTTCTATTTCAAATTCTTCCGAATCGGATTTTTTCCTATTGTTTGAAACAATAGCTATCGTTCCATGCTTTTGCTGTCTTAACAACTTTACTAATGCAATTAACATATCCTCATCAATCTTATCAACACTAACAGCATTTGCTAACTTCTTAATCTCCGCTTCATATTGTTCATTTTCTTCTGAGAAATTAATCTGATACGTTCCTTCTTTATATGTAATAATTTCTTTTTCTCCTTTAATCAAAGTCCAACACATAAATCCGGAAAACTTATCAATGAAAGATTATTTGGAAGCAATTAAAGAGAACATTCAGGCTTCTAAATGGGAAATGGAAGATATGGAAGACACATTGTTGATTCCACGAATCGCTTTAGTGATGTATGGTATGCACTGTTCATTAGATATTAACGACGGAGAAGGATGTTTCAGATGGTCAAATGATGTAGAAGAGAAGTGTATAAAAAAGGCATCTTACTCTTCCAGAATTCTCTCTCCTTTTCTATATCTGTATGGAATCCAAAAAGAATCTGCGTAAAATAACTTTGCTCTTTTTTATCATATTCTTTACAGGTGTCGAATAATTTTTCATAATTTTCCGCATTATCCAATGGAAACGACTCTAACAACGTCATTCCATCATAATGCCCAAACATCCGATAATTCCAATCTCGTTTTCCCGTTCTTGCCGGCACATATTCATTATGCAACAATACTGGTCTGCATACAATTCCCATTTCAACTCCTCCAAATACAAAAAAAATGAGCCCTCTTCTTATACGGACTCACACTAACCAATCTCTCCAATATCTAAAAACTCTCTCTTTAACTCCTGCCTATTATTTCGCTTGGCATCCTCCCTAAGACTGCGTCCCGTTTTTTTTAGTTTTTCCAAATTTAAAAAAGTACTTCCTTCGGGATAGCGCCGCTCTATAAAATAGTCTCTGTTTGCATTTCTTCCATCTTGCTCTAAATCATTGTTTACTACTCTGTGAACCCCATTTCTTGAAA
>CAYYZV010000037.1:0-15592 GCA_964476275.1 uncultured Roseburia sp. | reverse complement strand
CCTAAGAATAAGAAGGAACCAATTGGTTTTTCCGGATCTTTAATGCCTGCCTTAGAACGGATAATGGCTTCTGTCACCTTCGTTACGCCTTCATCCTGACCAATAACACGTTTGTGTAATTCTTCATCCAAATGCAGTGTCTTATTTCGTTCACTCTCTGTCAGCTTTGCTACCGGAATTCCTGTCCAGCGGGAAATAATTTTCGCAATTTCCTCTTCACTGACATTCTCATGAACCAGTGATAAATCACGCTTTTTTACTTCTTCTTCTTCAAACTCAAGCTGTTTCTGTAACTGCGGCAGCTTCCCATATTGTAATTCTGCTGCCTTTTCTAAATCATATTTCTGCTGTGCTGCTTTAATGTCGTTCTTTACTGCCTCAATATCTTCACGCAGCTTCTGCACACGCTCAACAGAACTCTTTTCATTTTCCCACTGGGCTTTCTGTGTATTAAAACCGTCCTTTAATTCTGCAAGTTCTTTTTGCAGATTTGCAAGACGTTCCTGACTGAGACGGTCTGTTTCTTTTTTCAAAGCAGTCTCTTCGATTTCCATCTGCATAATGCGGCGGTTTAATTCATCTAACTCTGTCGGCATGGAATCCAGCTCTGTCTTAATCAATGCACAGGCCTCATCCACAAGGTCGATTGCCTTATCCGGCAAAAATCTATCTGAAATATAGCGGTTTGAAAGTACTGCTGCTGAAACTAACGCTCCATCTGTAATTTTTACTCCGTGGAACACTTCATAGCGTTCTTTCAAGCCTCGTAAAATTGAAATCGTATCTTCTACCGTTGGCTCATCCACCATAACCGGCTGAAATCTTCGCTCTAATGCCGCATCCTTTTCAATGTATTCACGGTATTCATCTAAAGTGGTAGCACCTATACAGTGCAGTTCGCCGCGGGCAAGCATCGGTTTTAACAGCTGTCCTGCATCCATCGCACCGTCTGTTTTACCTGCTCCTACAATTGTATGCAGCTCATCAATAAACAGAATAATCTGTCCGTCAGAATTTTTAATATCATCTAAAACGGCTTTCAAACGTTCTTCGAATTCGCCACGATATTTTGCTCCTGCAACCAACGCACCCATATCAAGAGCAAATAATTTTTTATCCTTTAATCCTTCCGGTACGTCACCACGAACAATTCTCTGTGCCAGTCCTTCTACTGCTGCGGTTTTACCAACACCCGGTTCACCAATTAATACCGGATTATTTTTCGTTTTTCTGGATAAGATACGAATGACATTCCGGATTTCTGCATCACGGCCGATAACCGGGTCTAACTTCTGGTTACGGGCACGTTCTACCATGTCATAGCCGTATTTTTCCAATGTATCGTAAGTTGCTTCCGGATTATCGGAAGTCACTCTCTGATTTCCGCGAACCGTAGAAAGTGCTTTTAAGAAACGGTCTCTTGTAATACCATACTCTTTAAAAATTTCTTTCATGGCCTTATTCGGATATTTTAATAAGCAAAGAAACAGATGCTCTACAGAAACATATTCATCTCCCATCTGCTTTGCTTCATCTTCTGCATGAATCAACACTTTATTTAATGCCTGACCAATAAATACCTGTCCTCCGGATACCTTTACTCTGGCTGCCAAATGACGAATCGCATTATCCACAAAGTGCTGCTTTTGAATTTCCATTTTTTCAATCAGTTTTAAAATCAGTCCATCTTCCTGCTGTAACAAAGCCACCAGTAAATGTTCCTGTTCAATCTCCTGATTGCCATATTCATAGGCAAGCTTTTCACAGTCATTAATAGCTTCTACGGACTTTTGTGTAAATTTTTGAATGTTCATAGCGTTACCTCTCTTTCCTTTATCAGCCGCTTTTTATCAGTATGTGTAATTCCCTTTTTTTCACTCATACCTATTGGCTTCCTGTTTTTCCTTACACTTTGAGTTATAGCACAAATTGTTAGCACTGTAAAGAGGTGAGTGCTAATTTATTTCTTAAAAAAATATAAACTGATTCTACAATTTGCACTGCCACGACAGAAACAGAAATCATTGTTGCTTTCGTTCCGGCAACAGGATGAAGTATCATACAAAAAACTATTCAAAACAATAAAAGCAATCTGTTGTAATACATATACAAAAATTACAACGGATTGCTTTATCTATTTTATAACATATTCTATTCCACGCTCTTTAAGGCCTCAACCGGATCAATACGATTCAGCGAACGGTTCGTCATAAAGTTTACCACCAGCGCAAAACACACAGACATCACTGCCGCATACAGATAGCTTATCGGATAAAGGCTTGGGTAGAAATAGATGGATGGCATTTCCAAAACAGACATCAGCCAAATACCAAATACCTTTCCAAGCGGCATGCCCAGTACAATACCTATTCCGGTCAGAATCAAGGTCTCCTTATTTACATAAGAATGAACCTCTCCATCATAGAAGCCCAATACCTTAATCGTTGCCAGCTCTCTTTCACGCTCAGAAATATTTGTCGTTGCCAAAGTGAACAATACAACAAACGCTAACGCACCCGCCAATATGATGACAATATAAACTACCAAATTAATAATCCGGAATGCTCCGTCAAAACCTTCTACCAAATCCCGATGTCCTACTACAGAAAGAATTCCATCCTTTCCTTCTATCGCATCGATAAATTCATTCTGTTTCTCACCTTCTGTTTTCAATAATACATATGCGGCATTTGCTTCGAATTTGGAATCAAAGCTTTCCTCATACATTGTCTGCGTCATATAGACACTGTTTCCCAGATAGTTCATAACTATCTTTGTTACTTCTGCATCTGTCTGTTCTAAATCCATCGTCTGAATGATTACAAAATCTTCCTCTTCAAAACCAACTACCATACTCAGGTTTGTCGTCACAAACACATCATCATCGGTCAGTTTCAATCGTTCTCCATCTTCATCATACAAACGTATATAACGGGAAATATTTTCATCCTTTGGAATTACAATTAGCTGAACGGTTTCTTCATTTCCATTTTCAGCAATGACCTTTACATTTGTAATCATTACATTGATATATTTTCGAACCGAACCCTCCTCATCCAGATACTCGAGCATCTTTTCATTATCCTCTGCTATCACCATAGCATCATAACGATAGGTTTCCTCATACTGCAGCGGCATTAGTTCGGTTACCGTATCTTTAATGGTATAACCTGCCAGCAGCAAAGATGTACAGCCAGCGATACCAAATAACGTCATAAACAAACGTTTCTTGTAACGAAACAGATTTCGCGCCGTTACCTTATTTAAAAAGGATAATCTGCTCCAAATTGGCGTAATCCGCTCTAATAAGACACGGGAACCGGAACTTGGTGCCTTTGCACGCATCAACATAGCCGGCATGCTCTTTAATACAGAATTGCAGGACATATAAGCAGCTCCCACAATACCTGCAATAAATAAAAGAATACCGCCAATACCATACAAAATATCAAACGTATACATATAAGAAGGCAGCTGATACATTACCCCGAAAACAATAAACATAATCTTCGGCAGTGCAATATATCCTAAGAAATCACCCAGTATACCGCCAATAATGCAGGCAATCAAAGCATAAACTACATATTTCCGCCGAATCTCGTCATCCGTAAATCCAAGCGCTTTATATGTACCAATTAATCCTCGATCCTCTTCAATCATACGGCTCATTGTGGTAAGACTGATTAAAATTGCAATCGTAAGGAAAAGAATCGGAAACGCATTTCCAATTGCCTCAATACAATCTGCGTCCGTCTTGATATTATTATAACCACTTAAAGAGGTTCTTGTTGTAATATACCATTCTGTCATTTTCAGATCTGACAGTTCTTTTTTCGCATCCTCCAATTCCTCTAACGCATCTGCCTTTTCTGACTCATATTCCAACAGGCTTTCTTCCAGCTTCGCCTGTCCTTCTTCTAACTCCTTTAATCCTTTTTCTAATTCATCCCAGTTGTCATAAATCTGCTTCTCTCCGCTGGCCAGTTCACTCCAGCCTGTCTCAATCGCTACCCAGCCAGCCGCCAATTCTTCCTTTGCTGCTGCAATCTGTGCTTTTCCCGACTCTAATTCTGCTCTGCTGGCATTCAGTTCATTTCTGCTCTGCAAAAGCTCTGTGCGGGTTTCTTCTATCCTCTGGCGGATTTCCTCGTTGTACTCCCCATCTTCCGGAATCGCTTTTTCTACCAGTTCAAGCAGATTTTCTGTCTCATCAAAAAGCATCTCCATCATCTGGAGCTGGGTTTCTGCGCTGGAAAGCTCCTGCTCTGCTTCAAGCAGGTCGTTTTCGCCCCGTTCTAATTCGCGCTCACTTTTCAGCAAATCCCGTTCTGCCTGTGAAAGCTCCCGTTCTGCATCGGTTAACTGATCTTCGCCTTTTTCTAATTCTTTCCAGCCATCTTCAAGCTCTGCCTTTGCATCCGCAATTTCCTGTTCTGCCTCATTCAATGCTTCCCACATTTCTGCTTCTGCATCTGCGATCTCATCCCAGGCTTCTCCTGCCACTTCATCATAACGAGCCTGTTCTCTGTCTTCTTTTATCTCATCCTCTAAAAGTGTTACAATTTCATCTACTTTCTGTTCGTAAGCATCTGTATAACAGGACAGCTCATCTGTTCCTTCCAGTGTCAGATACATAGCCGTATAAATATCAGATTCTACCGCATCCTTACAAACATAAAACGTATAATCTGTTGTCGAATTATTTCGAAAAGCAACTGCTCCTTCTGTACTGTTAATATCTGTTACATCAATTGCCACACCGGAAATCTCATATCGGCTGTATTTAAAATTCGCAGACTCTTCTTCGGAAGACTCTTCTTCAGAATCTTCTTTAGAATCCTCCTCTTTACTCTGCTCCTCCTGAATATACAGTACATCTCCTATTTGCTTGCCGGATTCATGAATATACTTCTCCGTTACAAGAATCTCCGTTTCCTCATCCGGCAATTCCCCATCTAAAAGATACGGAATATTGATGCCCTCCTCTGACAGTACTTTTACCATAGCCTGCTTTTTCGTACCATCGGAAAGATTGGTAAATACCTCTTCACTGTATGTTCCTTCTACTGCCTCAATTCCCTCTATCTCACTGACAACTTCTATATCTTCTTCTGTCAGTCCCATGGTAGAAACAATAGAAATATCGTATAAATTCTGCTGATCAAAAAATACATCCGCCGAATATCTTAAGTCATCACATCCTGCCTTGATACCGCCCAGCATACACACGCCCAGTGCAGTAATCATCATAATTGCAAAAAAACGCTTGCGACCCTTGATAATGGAACGAATAATATCTTTTCTATATGCTCTCATTTCGCCCTCACTACCATTCAATATCTGCAATTGATACCGGATTTTCGTTTGTCGTCATTTCTACAACCTTGCCGCTTTTAAAACGAATCAAACGATCCGCCATCGGCGCAATTGCAGAGTTATGTGTAATAATTATTACCGTAATATTTTCTTTTCGGCAGGTATCCTGCAATAACTGCAAAATCTGCTTACCTGTATTATAGTCAAGCGCACCTGTCGGCTCATCGCACAACAGCAGTTTCGGATTCTTTGCCAAAGCTCTGGCAATCGATACACGCTGCTGCTCACCGCCCGAGAGCTGAGCCGGAAAGTTATTCTTACGTTCTGCAAGCCCTACCTTATCAAGTGTTTCCGATGCATCTAAAGCATCCTTACACACCTGTACTGCAAGCTCTACATTTTCCAATGCTGTCAGGTTCGGAACCAAATTATAAAACTGGAACACGAATCCAATATCCGTTCTGCGATAACCCACCAATTGCTTCCGGTTATAATTTGTAATCTCATTTCCATCTACAAGAATCTGACCGCTGGTTGGCACATCCATACCGCCAAGAATATTTAAAGCAGTCGTCTTACCCGCACCAGATGTACCTAAGATAACTGCCAGCTCACCCTTTTCCACGCAAAAACCGGCTTCATCCAAAGCCTTTATACTGGTTTCACCAGCCTGATATATTTTTGAAATATTATTAAACTCAATAAATGCCATGCCGGACTCCTTAAAACTATCACATAATATTATGATTATAGCACAAACAACGGCCTGCCACTATTAACTTTTTCTAAAAAATAATAACGAGTATACTTTACCCACAGTACATTTTACCGGTAACGAATCTTCTCCGTCAATTCCAAAATCCGCGGTCCTAATTTTGCTTTTTGTATTTTGGTAATCTTTGCGTGAGCCGGATATGCCGCTGCCAATATTACAAACCCAATTACACTAACAACAATGCCTGCACCAAGCAAGGACTCTCCCCCCGCCAGCGTAAGAGACATTCCTGCACCGAAAATCAATGTTCCAGTGATTCCCAAAGCCAGCCCTGCAATTAGCCCCGGTCTGGTTACTGCTGCATCTAAACGCTTCAATTCTGAAAGTCCATTCTCTTCCTCTGGCAGATACTTTCTACGAATCTGTTCTATTTCTTCCTGCTGTTTTGCTGAATAGGTATATTCAAATCGTTCATTATTTTTTTCCATAAATTTTTACTTCCCTGTAATCCTTCCACTTACTCATCTTTACATCCTCTAAGTCTTACTGTAAACGTACTGCCCGCGCCTAACTGGCTGCTGACAGAAATTTCTGCATCACAGATATCAATGACACGTTTTACCAGTGCCAATCCTAACCCATTCCCCTTTGTAGCATGAGAAGTATCCCCCTGATAAAATTTCTTAAAAATATTTTTTCCGGTTTCCGGACTCATACCACATCCTGTATCTGACACCTGAACACAGACCTTTTCACCTTCATTATAAAGCTTCAGTCCCACCGTTCCCTTTTCTGGTGTAAACTTTAATGCGTTGGAAAGCAAATTATTCCATACCAGACTAAGCAGTTCTTTATCCGCTTCTACATAAAGTTCTTCTTCTAAATCTACATCCAGCTCAATTTCTTTATCTTCCCACACTGACTCAAATTCCAGCATACATTCACAAATCTGTTCGCCCAGATCATACTTTGTAACATTTGGATAAATCTGCTGATTTTCCAATTTATTTAATTTTAAAATATTTATAACTAAATTTGATAGTCTGCGCGTCTGTTCCGTGATCGCTTTTCCATATTCCATCCGCTGTGCATCGGTCAAATCAGGGCTTTGCAGCAGCGTTCCATAATTCTGCATAACCGCCAAAGGTGTTTTCAACTCATGAGAAACATTCGCAATGAAATCCGTTCGTAACGTCTCTACGCCTGAAAGCTCTTCAATCATCTTATTTAACCCTTTTATAATCTGGTCAAACTCATTGTGGCTGTCCGGTCCAATCAGGTATGGAATTCTGGTCTTAAAGTCTCCTTTTATAACTTTATCTAACCCCGCCTGAATCAGCCTCACCGGCTTTGTTACCGTCTGTCTGCGGCGATATGCATCAATTGCCGTAAATAAAAAAGAAATCCAGATAACATTCACAAATGTAGCAAATGCCGCCCTTTGCAGACGTTCATGATCAAAATCTACAATTTCCAAAAACAGAAAAAAATTACAGGTTACCACAAAGGAAACTAATCCTAAAAAGATCAAAAAATTTCCCAGACTATAGCTTAGTTTCTTATTCATGCCTTAATCACCGCCTTGTATCCTAAACCATGAACAGTTAAAATCTCAAAATCCTCACACTCTTTAAATTTATTCCGAAGTTTCGTCATATACACATCCACTACGCGAGAACCCGATGCAGTTTCCACATCCCAGAACTCATCCATTAACTGTGAACGTGTAAACGTCTTCTTCGGATAAGATAATAATTTATATAAAATGTTAAACTCTCTTACTGTCAATATAATTTCTTCATCACCTACATAAACAGAATGCTCCTCTGCATCTAAAATCGTACTTCCAATCGTGAATTTACGTTTCGAAGCAATTTTCGCTCTGCGAAGCAAAGCTTCCATTCGCAGCAAAAGTTCATCTAAGTCAATCGGTTTCACCATATAATCATCTATGCCAACCTTAAATCCCTTGCGCTTTGATTCAAAATCGTCTCTTGCTGTCATAAACAGAATCGGAATATCCTGATTCATTTCCCGCACTGTCATGGCAAATTCATATCCATCAATCTGCGGCATCATAATATCTGAAATAATCATGTCAAACAGATTGCCGTACATTTCATTATAAGCATCATTCGCTGACAGACAGCCCACTGCCTCATAACCATTTCGGTTCAAATAAGCACACACTGTCTGATTTAAATCTTTATCATCTTCCACTACTAATATTTTAAACATGCCTAACATCCTCCTGTATTTTTATGAAACAATCATAACATGATATTGTTAAAATTTTGTTAATTTTGAAACTTTATTAACAAAACAAGGTGCCATTCACACTGAACAGCACCTTGCCTAACTTTCATCTTTTATTTATGCTTTCACTAAAAAATCTGCCAGCTGATTAATTGGAATTGGCTTTGAATACTTATAGCCCTGTAAATACATAGCCTCCATTCCAATACACTGCTGCTCGTCTTTTTCATCCTCAACACCTTCAAATAAAATCTGGTAATCTGCCTTTTTAAAAATTTCCGAAAAGCTTCCCACCATAAACTTTGATGTTTCATTCTTTCCAGCCATAATCGTAAGTGAACGGTCAAACTTAATAATATCAATCGGCAGACCTATAATTCGCTCGAAATTCGAATATCCGGTTCCAAAATCATCCAAATAAAACTTGATCCCAATCTCCTGTAATTCCTCCATCACACGCTTTACACTCTTAAAATCTTTTTCATTACGGCTTTCTGTCAATTCCAATGCAATTTTTTCAAAAGGAATCTGATTCTCCTTAATAATAGACATCACATCCTCACAGAAGTTGTCCATATGCAGCTCTTGAATCGAAAAATTCACAGAAACTCTCTCAAAATAATATCCCTGTTTTTCTAAATATTTTATATAATGACATGTTTTATTTAAAATAATTTTACTTAAAATATGAATATAACCATGTTTTTCTGCTATTTCTATAAACTCATCCGGAAATACCATACCAAGCTCCGGAAGTTGTAGACGCATCAATGCCTCTGCCGTAGTAAACTGCTTCAGCTTTGTATTAAAAACAGGCTGACAATATACCTTTACACGACTATCCTCCAAGTCCCCTTTATCTTGAATATCCTGCAGCTCATGCAAAATATACTTTAAACGTTTAAACTTCTTGATATCCTCTTCTTTACAGACGTATACCGTATTGAGCGGTGTACGCTGCTCTGCATATTCGCAAAGAGCTAAATAATCCTCTCCATATACCATTTCCTCGATAGAATCCATTAACACAATATGGAAATCCATCCTCTGCCTTTCATACAGCTTCATAAAATTAGTAAACAAATCCTGCAGCACCTGTTTTACATTCTTATTACGCTCTTTCTGATATACCATAACCATCTTATTATCACGCAGACGGAAGGTACAGGAATACATCATATATCGGTCACTTAACTGAAACAGCTCAGAAGACATTTTTTCTAACTTCTCCTGTGTCAGTTCAGGAAAGCTTAAGAAAATCATAGAAAACCTCTTTTTCTGCATATCGTGAATATAAGCATCAAATGCGTGATGATCCAGCATTCCGGTTTCAATTTCATAAGAATTATGATGGTATAAAAACAAAGTTGCTAACAGTGGAAACACAAAACTGATACAAATATAGGTTGTCTGCATAATCGTATCCTGATATGCCATTAATAAAAATGACAAAATCATTGTAGATGCAATACAGCGAAGCATTTTTCCAATAAACTTTTTTCGATAAGCAATTAACAGCAGACTCATGGAAATTGTAAAATAAGTGTAAACATATCGGAAAAGATCCTGATAATAATTTTGATGAATTGCCAAATTCTCATCAATGTAAAATCCCTTTTCCATAAAAGGACCTGCAAACTCCAAGATGGTAGCTGCAATTGCGGCTCCATATATCGTAAAACCAAAAGCAGCCCGATAGGAAGCTCTCATATCTACCAGATTTCGAATATAGACCAAAAAGCACACATAAGTCCAAAACAATGCTGAATAGCTGATTGCCCTCATCAAATAAATCGGAATTATTATTTCTGCTGTTACTTTCAAAATCATTTGATGATACAAAATACTTGTGACAGCCGCAATAAATAAATTAATTGTTCCGGCTCTAAAAATTCTGTAATTCAGTCTCTTTACAGCATATGTAGAATGCAATAAAAGAAAAATGACAACTGTAACTGTAATTGTAATAATATCCCCCGCAGCAACGTAATTGCTGTAAAACAAAATATCGTTCATCGTATTTACAACCTTTCTCCTAAAGGTACAACCCTCAACAAATAAATTGTATCATTTTTCCCAGTATTTAACAATAAGCAGTCTCACCGTTTTCAATTAATTAAGTTCCTTAAACGCAGCAAAATCTTTCGCTCCAGTCTGCTGATCTGTACCTGTGACATTCCCAGATGTTCCGCCACCTGACATTGTGTCTTATTTTCAAAATAACGCATCCGGATTACCTGCCGCTCCTTTTCCTCCAATGCTTCCATCAATTGCGCAACCATCAGCCCATTTAAAACTGCCTCCTTCTCCGGTTCTTCATAAATATTACTCGTATTTCCTAATTGATCTACCAGCAAAATTTCATCCCCATCGGTTCCAGCTACCGGCTGATAAATCGATTCCACCTCCCGATTCGCTTCCATCGCCAATATGATTTCTTCTCTTGTTAATTCTGTCAGTGCTTCAATTTCTAAAATACTCGGTTCCCGTCCAAGTTCCTGAATCAGCAGTGTTCTCGCCTTACTGATTTTATACCCATTTTCTTTTAAGGTACGGCTTACTTTTACCATTCCGTCATCTCGTAAAAAACGTCTTATTTCGCCCATAATCATCGGAACGGCATAGGTAGAAAATGCCAGTTCCAATGACAGGTCAAATTTCTCAATCGCCTTTATTAATCCAATACAGCCAATTTGAAACAATTCCTCTCTGTCACACCCGCGATTTTCAAATCTTCTTACAATACTGTGTACCAGTCCCAGATTTTCCGAAATCATTTTATCTCTGGACTCTTTATCTCCTTCCTGTGCTCGTTTTATCAGATCCGTCATATCCCGCATATGCACTAACCTGCCAATTTTCCAATCTGCTTTCGCATAGTAACCTTTGTTCCTTTTCCTGATTCTGAAACCACTTCCAGCTCATCCATAAAAGCCTCCATAAAAGCAAAACCCATTCCGGAACGCTCCAGCTCCGGCTTTGTTGTAAAAAATGGTTCTTTGGCCTTTTCCACATCCATGATTCCGACTCCGTCATCCTCCACAACCAGTTCTACCGTATCACCCTGAATACTGCAGAACAGCCGGACTTGTCCTTCTTTTGATAAATAACCATGTATAATTGCATTTGTCACCGCTTCCGATACTGCCGTCTTAATATCTGCAATCTCATCTAAGGTCGGATTTAATTCCGTTAAAAAAGCTGCCACTGCCACTCTGGCGAATCCTTCGTTAATAGATTTTGCATCAAATTGTATCTGCATTCGATTCGTTCTCATCCTGCTGCCTCCTCCGATATAACATATATAATTTTTCCCAGTCCCGAAGCCTGAAAAATTTTTTGTACCCTGCTGTTTAAATTTCTGGCATATACCACACCATTACAGTACCCCAGATTCCGGCACCTGCCAATTAAAACTCCTATTCCGGAGCTGTCCATAAAATCTGTTTCTTCAAAATCAAATATCAGATTTTTAATATGATGCACATAAATCAGCATCTCTACTTCAGCTCGCAAAACTTCTGCATGATGATGATCCAGCTCCTTCGGCACCCAGACCACCAGCCCCATATCTTCCACTTTGTATTTTGTCTGCATCCTAAACCTCCTTTTATTCATTGATGGATCAAAAAAGACGCCGAAAGCTTCTGCTTTGACGTCTTTTGTAAGGCACTTTTTTATTTTTCTAATTTTTACTCTTCCAGATATCTTGCAGCAGTTGCTGCACGCTCTGTATTTGGGAATAACTCAATAAATCTCTGATAATATGGTTTGGCACTCTCCAAATCCTCATTTTTACGGTATGCCTGTGCCAGATAATAAATGGCATTTCCGTTCTGATAGCTTTCATCCAGTTCTACTGTCTTTAATAAGCTTGCAATTGCTGTTTCATAATCATCACTGTTATACGCATTGTATCCTTCTTTAAAAAGAATCGCGAGATATTCTTTATTTACATCTGCACTGATCTCTTTATAAACCTCCAGTGCTGCTTCATTTAAATGCTCTTCTCTTACCTCGCCTAATGCTGTTCCGGCTGCATCTACTTCATTTTTTTCGTGATAAAGATATGCCTGTAAAAGCTGTGCATAGCTGTTTACCTGCGAATTTACATCTTCTCCTGCAATCTGCATATCTGTAATCTGATTCGACAATGTCTCAATCTGACTTTCCAGTGTAGAAATTGTCTGGTTTTTGGATGAAATTGTATTGTTTGCTTCTATTACCGCTTTATTCGCCTCCTGCTGTGCCGTACTCTTCACGCCGGGAACAACTAAAAATGCCGTAATTGCCACACCGATACCGATACCAATGATTAAATTAACAATGGTTCCAAATGCAGAGGTATCCTTTAAATATCTTGGCTGAATAATTGTTTCATTTCCACTCTGGTAAGAAACCAATTCCTCATTCTTCTGTTTCTTATTGCTGCTTTGCTCACGCAGTCCTAAGTTTACCTCTTTTAAATAACGAAGTGTCACTTTATTATTTACATCAATCTTGCCTGCATTACGAAGTGACTTCTTCGCCAAATCAAACTTCTTATCCTGTATGTACAAAAGTGCTAAAAGCTGATGTCCTGCTACCAGCTTTGGATTTAAAGACAATACTTTCTTTAACTGAAGAATTGCCATATCCCTGCTGTTTTGTTTACAGTAAAACAATGCCTGATTATATTTTTTAATTGTCTGATTAATAGACTCCAGCTTTCCCTTATTCCGCTGGATAGAATCCAGATAAAAATCTGCTCTGTTTCCCTTTGGCTGATAATTCTTACTGATTACCCATTCCGTTAATGCCGCAACGACTTCACCCATTTCACAATAGATTAAACCGAGTAAATTTCTTGCATCAATATTTCGTTTATTAAAACGCAGACTCATCTTTAAGCTTTCAATTGCTCCTGATAAATCTCTTACATTGGCTTTTTCCAATCCTATATTATAATAAGCGTTGGAAGCCATCACTATTTTTTTATAAATTTTTACATCCATGCCGCAGCCCGGGCAATTCATAGACTGATCGAGCTTAGCACCACAATTATAACATATCATCTTAATGAAACCTTCCTCTTAGATCCCCTGCTTAAGCTCACGAAGCATCTCCTGCATCATATCTGTCATATCGACTAACTCATGATTATAAATTGCCTGTTCTGCTTCTTCTACTTCTAAGCTTGGTTTGAAATTCTTTAATTCTTCTTCAAAATTTATCATATAATCCTCCAAATTATGCATTCTTCCACAACAAAATCACCACTATAATATAATATAGTGGTGAGATAATCAAGTTTTTTTCTTTTAAGTTTTTATGAAGTAATCGCATATTTCCAGCTTTTTTGACACTAGTCGGCTGGTCTGGTACGAATTTTATTTTGTACTAAATAAAATTCAATATTAGACGCCTGATTCTGCACATTAATTTTTTCAATGCCAATATTAATGCGGACACCCGGATGTACTTTATCTATAACTTTAATAGTTGCACCCATAGAACGTTCCATTAACTCCTGTAACTTACGCAATTCCGCCTCATTTTCAGCCAATGCCGCATTATCCTTGATTCTAACTCGAAGCAATGCCATACGGCGCGGATCTTGTGCATAGCTGACCTGTTTTTCTTTTTCTAATGTCTTAAACTGAGCAATTCCCCTTTCGACTTTGGCAAGCTCTTCTTTCAAATCTGTAATCTTTCTGTCAAGCATCGCAATACGAGTATGCATATCCGGATCTGCTCCGGCATAAATATTCGTTTTTGTCTCTGCCTCATTTCCCAGGCTAAATACTTCCATACCGGCAATCGCATGCACTTCACCGCCAATAATACTTGCTCTTCTTCCAGTCAGAATAACCTTTCCACCGCAGTTTACTTCACAGTTCATTAATACATCAGCCTGAATATCGCCTTCTGCTTCAATACTGGTATTTTCAAAAAACTTAGCAAATACATTTCCGTTCGTCTTAACGGATGCTCTGTTACCTCCTAACATTCCCCTACGCAAAATGATATCTTTACCTGCCTGCAGCGTACATGCTTCTACTGTTCCGTCTATTGTAATAGAACCGGTTGCTTTGATTACAATACCGGTCTCTACATTGCCATGGATTACTACGTCACCGCGGAAATCGATATTTCCTGTTGAAATATCCGCATCTCCTGAGATCTCATGAATCGCCAAAACCATGATACGGTCGCCCTGCATTTCGATTTTACCATCAAGATCTGCTGTATAGATGAGACCATCTGCACTTCTGGTAAAACCCTTACCTTTGAGCATAGCCATATCCTTGCCTCGTTTTGCTAATACCTTCCCTCCACGAACACTGATACCGTCTGACCCCTGTACTGGCGGATGATAGACAGCAATCACATCGCCTGCACTGATAGCCTGAATACTATTTACTGACCAATAGTCCACAGATCCATCTGCCTTTACCTGTGGCTTTCCGTCTGCACGATGATTAAACATATAATCATAATAACCATCCACACCATCTACTGCAGCAGTTCCTTTTGCAACGAGTACTGACTGATTGTATATTTGACCTTTTACAATTCGCTCTAAAGCACTCTCAATCACACCATACTTAACTCCGCTCTGCTCTAATAAACTTTGTAAATATGTAATTGTATACTCAACACCGTCCATTGGAATTGGAAGCTGTAAATATGCTTCCATATCACCTTTCATTATCTGGACGAAAGAATTCGGTCTTTTAGACTCTGGCATATATCTTCTCCTAATATGTCTAATTTAATCCACTACTATTAATTGTACTAGTACTTTTATACTTTTTCAAGTCTTTTTTAATGTATAAGAATTTCCTAATAGAAATTATGCAAAAAAAGAAGATCCTCTAAATGAGAACCTTCTTTAATAATATGCAACTTATTTCATCTGTGCTAATCGCTCTTTTACCTGAGCCATCATCTGTTCATAACCTGCTAATTTATCTTTTTCTTCCTGCACTTTCTCAGCCGGTGCTTTGCTTAAGAATCTTTCATTCGAAAGCATTCCCTTAGAACGAGCCAATTCTTTTTCTAAACGAGCCTGTTCTTTTAAGAGACGTTCCTTTTCCTTCGCAAAGTCTACTAAATCTTCTAATGGAAGGTAAAGTGTTGCTGCCGGAATCACAACGGAAACAGCATCCTCACTGATGTCTGCTTTATCTTCCTGTACAGCAATTTCGCTTGCACCTGCTAAATTGATATAAACCTCTTTATTTAAATCAAATGTCTCACGGATTGCCGCATCATCCGATACTACAAAAATCTTTGCTTTTCTTGATGGCGGAACATCCATTT
>CAYYZV010000036.1:0-15737 GCA_964476275.1 uncultured Roseburia sp. | reverse complement strand
TATTGAAGATGTATTAGAACAGATTGTAACGAAGATTCCGTCACCGGAAGGTGATGCGGATGCACCGCTTAAGGCATTGATTTTTGATGCGCTTTATGATTCTTATAAGGGTGTAATCGTATTCTGCCGTATCAAGGAAGGTACGGTAAAGGTGGGAGATAAGATTAAGATGATGGCCACCAAAGCTTCTTCAGAAGTAACAGAAGTAGGTTATTTTGGAGCCGGACAGTTTATTTCCTGTGAGGAACTTTCTGCCGGCATGGTAGGCTATATTTGTGCAAGTATCAAGAATGTACGTGATACCCGCGTGGGTGATACGGTTACAAATGCAAATCGTCCGTGTGAAGAGGCACTGCCTGGCTACAAGAAAGTAAATCCAATGGTTTACTGTGGTGTCTATCCGGCAGACAGTGCAAAATATCCGGATTTAAGAGATGCACTGGAAAAGTTACAGATTAATGATGCTTCTTTACATTTTGAACCGGAAACTTCTTTAGCGTTGGGATTTGGTTTCCGATGTGGTTTCTTGGGATTATTACATTTAGAGATTATTCAGGAACGTTTAGAGCGTGAATTTGATTTAGATTTAGTAACGACTGCACCGAGCGTTATTTACCGCGTGCATAAAATGAACGGAGAAATGATTGAGCTGACCAATCCATCCAATCTGCCGGACCCGACAGAAATTGATTACATGGAAGAACCAATTGTGGCAGCAGAGATTATGGTGACAAAGGATTACGTGGGTGCGATTATGACACTTTGTCAGGAACGCCGCGGTACTTATATTAGTATGGAATATTTGGATGCAAATCGTGCCTTGTTAAAATATGATTTGCCGTTAAATGAAATTATTTATGATTTCTTTGATGCGTTAAAGTCACGTTCCAGAGGATATGCTTCCTTTGATTATGAATTAAAGGGTTATCAGAAATCCGAGCTTGTGAAGCTGGATATTTTAATTAATAAAGAACAGGTAGATGCGTTATCCTTTATCGTATTTAAGGATAGTGCCTATGACCGTGGCAGAAGAATGTGTGAACGTTTGAAGGAAGAGATTCCAAGACATTTATTCGAGATTCCAATTCAGGCGGCTGTCGGTGGAAAGGTTATTGCGCGTGAAACAGTAAAAGCGATGCGTAAAGACGTTCTTGCAAAGTGTTACGGAGGCGATATTTCCCGTAAGAGAAAGCTTTTAGAGAAACAAAAAGAAGGAAAGAAACGTATGCGTCAGGTAGGAAATGTAGAGATTCCGCAGGAAGCATTCATGAGCGTTTTAAAATTAGACGAAGATTAATAAGAATTGCCGCAGGAAGGTTTTGTAAAAATACAGGCTTTTTGCGGCATTTTTCACTATTGGAGAATAATTATGACAAAAAAATTATATTACGAAGATGCATATGCTACAGAATTTGATGCAGAGGTCTTATCCTGTGAAGAGAAAATGGATGGAGAAAAGACGGTATATCAGGTTGTATTAGATCAGACATTATTTTTTCCGGAGGAAGGCGGACAGAGTCCGGATAAGGGAGCTTTGGGCGGCGCTGATGTACTGGATGTACAGATAAAAAAAGATGTGATTACTCATACCTTAAATAAGGCACTTGAAATCGGAGCGAAGGTACACGGAGTACTTGACTGGAAACATCGTTTTTCAAATATGCAGCAGCACTCCGGGGAACATATTTTTTCCGGAACGGTGCACCGTCTGTATGGCTATAATAACGTGGGATTTCATTTGAGCGACAATATTGTTACGATGGATTTTAATGGTGTGCTGACCGAAGAAGATGTGGTAAGGGTAGAGTATTTGGTGAATGAAATAATTGTGAAAAATCTGCCAATCACGATTTCTTATCCAACAAAGGAAGAATTGGCGAAGTTAGAATACCGCAGTAAAATCGAGATTGAAGGACAGGTGCGTATTGTAACAGTTCAGGATGCAGATGTGTGTGCCTGCTGTGCGCCTCATGTGCGTTATACCGGTGAAATCGGCATGTTAAAGGTTATGAGTCTGCAGAATTATAAGGGCGGGGTGCGTCTAAGCATGCTCTGTGGTTTTCGTGCGTTGGAAGCTTTTCGGGAAAAGGCGGGCATTATTCAGGAGCTGACAAATTCTCTGACAGCCAGTCAGGAGGTACTGCCGGATCGTGTTGCGAAGCTTGTGGCTTCGAATCAGGATTATAAATATAAATTAGCAGTGGCTAAACAGAAATTAATGGAAGTAAAAATGGCGGAAATTCCAGCAGAGCAGGAGCATGTTTTATTATTTGAACAGGGCATTGAAAATCTGGTTATGCGCAATGCAGTCAATGAACTGACAGAAAGGCATGCTGGAGTCTGTGGAATCTTTGTGGGAACAGATGAAAGTGGATATCAGTTTATAATAGGAAGTAAAAATGTGGATTGCACGCAGACAGCAGCACTTCTTCGTGGAAAAGTGCAGGCAAAATGCGGTGGAAGCAAGCAGATGATACAGGGTTCTGTACAGGCAAAAGAAGCGGTACTTCGGGAGTTATTGTCATGAAAAAAGCCATGCAGTTATACATCCATATACCGTTTTGTGTAAAAAAGTGTGATTATTGTGATTTTTTGTCTTTTTCTGCGAATGAACAGATGCAGGAAGCATATGTGAAAGCACTGGAAAGAGAATTGGATTTTTATGGTGAAACATATCAGGAACGTTTTTTGTCTACGATTTTTATAGGCGGCGGGACACCTTCCTGGCTGGACGTGCGGCTTATGGACGTGATTTTTTCAGCAGTATATCGTAATTTTGAAGTGGCAAAGGATGCAGAGATTACGATAGAATGCAATCCGGGAACGGTAACAGATGAGAAGTTTACTGTTTATAAAAAATTGGGAATCAATCGATTGAGTATTGGATTGCAGTCGGCAAATAATGAAGAATTAAAGATCCTTGGACGGATTCATACGTTTGAGCAGTTTTTACGAACTTATGATAAGGCAAGGCACCATGGATTTACGAATGTGAATGTGGATTTAATGAGTTCGCTGCCGGGACAAAGTACAGAAGACTTCGAGAAAAGTTTAAAGAAAGTGGTTCGGTTAAGGCCGGAGCATATTTCAGCGTATTCATTGATCATTGAAGAGGGTACGCCTTTTTATGAAAAATATGAAGCAGATGCCAAAAGACAGGCAGAAGGACTGCCAACGGAGCTTTTGCCTTCTGAAGAAGAAGAATACAAAACAACAAAACGGACACGTGAGATTTTACAGGCAGAAGGATATCATTGGTATGAGATTTCGAATTTTGCAAAGCCGGGAAAGGAATGCCGGCACAATATTGGCTATTGGAAACGGGTTGATTATTTAGGAGTCGGACTTGGTGCGGCATCTCTGATAGACAATGTACGTTATGTGAATACCAATGATATTTATCAGTATATAAAAGCACCGGAGCGGGCGGCAGAAGGAGAACGTATAAATAGAACGGCTCAGATGGAAGAATTTTTGTTTTTGGGGCTTCGTATGACAGATGGTTTTTTCAGACAGGAGTTTGAAGATGCCTTTGGTGTGGCAATTGAAGGGGTTTATGGAGATGTATTAAAAAAGCTGCAAAAGGAAGAGCTGATTATACAGCGGGAAGGTATGATTCGGCTGAGCGAACAGGGAATAGATGTGAGCAATTATGTACTGTCTCAATTTCTGTTGAATTAAAATGGCGGAAATTTAGCAGAACAGTGCTTTTTATGGAAATTTTAAGAATAAGGGGAGCAAAAGAACAAATGAAAAAAATAATGACACTGTTGTTATGTGCGACCTTAGCGGGATGCTTGCTTATAGGCTGTAAGCCGAGTGGGCAACAGGCTGATAATGTAATAAAAGAGACGGAGTTTGTCAGCGGTACAGAAAATACAGATGCGGCAGAAAATGAAATCGGAAGTGTGACATTTGTAGATGACTTGGGCAGAGAAGTAATCGTGGAAAATCCGCAGAGAGTTGTTACATTAATCAGCAGTTTTGCGGATATCTGGTATCGTGCCGGCGGTGTAGAGCAGATAATTGCGACAACAAATGCAACCTGGACTTATTTTGATTTACCGCTTCGAGAGGATATTGTAAACTTAGGTTCTTCAAAAGAATTAAATTTAGAGCAATTGATTGCGTGCGAACCGGATTTGATTCTGGCAAGCTGCGGCACGGACCGGAATTTGGAATTAGAAGCGTCTTTTGAAGAAATGGGATTCAATGTGGCTTATTTTTCGGTAAATGGATTTGAAGATTATTTAAGAGTGCTTAAAATCTGTACGGATATTACCGGATGCAGTGAAAATTATGAGCTTTATGGGATACAGGTACAGACAGAGGTGGAACAGGCCTTAGCAAGAGTGGATGGGTCAAAGCCAAGTGTATTATACATTCGTGCGACCGGCAGCAGCTGTAAGGTGAAAAATAGTGAAGGAAGTGTCTTGGGAGAAATGCTTAAGGCAATGGACTGTGTGAATATTGCAGATTCTAAGGACAGCCTTTTAGAACAGGTCAGCATGGAAGTGATTTTGCAGGAAGATCCGGATTATATTTTCGTAGTACTGCAAAGTGCAGATCCGGCAGATGCGCAGGAAATTTTAGAAACAACTCTGCTGAGCAATCCGGCCTGGGCAACATTAAGTGCAGTGCAGGAAGGCCGTTATTATGTGATGGAGCAGAATCTTTATAATTTGAAACCAAATGCGAGATGGGGGGAAGCTTATGCAAAACTTGCAGACATTCTCTATCCGGCGCAGTAAGGTTTTATTTTTTATAATACTTGGTCTTTTAACGATAGGAGCAGTTGTGTTAAGTCTTGCGGTTGGAACTGTACGGATAGCACCACAGCAGGTGCTTGCAGCATTATTTGAACAGGATACGACTTCGACTGCGGCAAGAATTGTGTTATATACTCGTCTGCCAAGAACTTGTGCAGCACTGCTGGCAGGAGTTTCCTTAGCAACAGCAGGGGTAGTAATTCAGACGGTACTTAATAATCCTTTAGCTTCCCCAAGTATTATAGGTGTTAATTCCAGTGCCGGATTTGCGGTAGCGTTAGTCTGTGCAGCAGCACCAAAAGCACAGCAGTATACGCCGTATGCAGCGTTTGCAGGGGCTTTAATTGGTGTACTGCTGGTAATGGGACTGTCTCAAAGGACAGCAGCAGCTCGTATTACAGTTGTATTAGCTGGTATGGCGATTTCGAATTTGTTTAGTGCCGGAATTGATACGGTAGTGACATTTGTTCCGGATGCATTAAATGGTGTGACAGATTTTCGAATCGGAGGATTTACAGGTGTTACAATGGCACAGCTTGCACCAGCGGCAAAGATTATTTTAATTTGTCTGGCAGTCCTATTTTCGCTGTCACAGCAGTTGGATATATTGGCATTGGGAAGTGATACGGCAAAGAGTCTTGGGCTTGCAGTGGGACCGATAAGAGTGTTGTTTTTAGTATTAGCAGCTGCATTAGCAGGAGCAGCAGTCAGCTTTTCAGGTTTATTGGGATTTATTGGTTTGATTGTGCCGCATATTATGCGCCGGTTAATTGGAGAAGACAGTGGAGCACTGCTTTTGGCTTCCGGTTTGGGCGGAGCGTTTTTTGTAACAATTTGTGATCTGCTGGCGAGAGTGCTGTTTGCTCCGTTTGAAATTCCAGTGGGAATTGTACTGGCATTTGCAGGGGCACCGTTCTTTCTTTGGCTTTTATTTAAGCAGAGAGGAGGAAGAACATGATAGAGGTAAAAAATCTTTCGGCAGGCTATTTTGGAAAAACGATTGTAAAAAATGTCACAATGGAGTTTGTTCCCGGGGAAGTGCTGGTGTTACTGGGACCAAACGGCAGTGGGAAATCGACTTTGCTAAAAGCGGCACTGGGATTAATTCCTTCTATGAGTGGCGAAATTTTATATGATGGTGTGGAGATAAAGCAGTTAAAGCGGAAACAGATTGCTCAGAGGGCAGCATTTTTATCACAAGGCCGCAATACACCGTCGATTCAGGCACTGCGCATGGTACTGCATGGCCGTTTTCCATATTTGTCTTATCCGCGCCGGTACAGCGATAAGGATAAAGCGATTGCACATGAAGCAATGGAGATTACAGCAAGCAGCCAATATGAGCAAATGAATGTCAGTGAGTTAAGCGGTGGCCAGCGTCAGAGAGTATATCTTGCAATGGCATTAGCACAGGATACAGAGACGATTTTTATGGATGAACCGACTACTTATTTGGATATCAGTCATCAATTACAGGTGATGCAGACAGCAAAAAATCTGGCAAAACAGGGAAAGGCAGTTGTTTTGGTACTGCATGATTTATCGCTGGCATTAAGCAGTGCAGATAAAGTGGCAGTATTTTGTAATGGGCAGATGTACTGCTGTGATACACCGCAAAGGATCTATGAGAGCGGTGTGCTTGATGAGGTATTTCATGTGGAGGTACATTGCATGGACACACCCCATGGAGTACAGTATTACTGCATACAGCAGTAATGATGCCGGGAGTAAGTTGTTATATATGACAGTGGAATAGCAGGCTGATGATAAAACGTATGGGAGGAACATATGAAAAGAGGGATTTTGATTATAAGCGTAGGAACCAGCCGGTTAGAGGCTTTTGAAAAAACGACCCTTCGTTTACAGGAAAAGATGGAAGAGCGTTTTAACGGATGGAAATGCTATTATGCTATTTCAAGTTCTTATATTTTAAAAAAGATGAATGAGAAAAGTGCAGGTACCTATTTTAGTCTTTCGGAAGCGTTTGCACAGATGGCAGCAGATGGTATGGAAGAAGTGATGATACAGCCGACATATCTGTTAAATGGTTTGGAAAATGACAGTATGTTAGAGCAGATAGAAGCAAGTAAGATGCAGTTTAAGCGTGTAGGTATTGGAAAACCGTTATTTAGTGCAAAAGAGGATTATATCAAAGCTCTGCAGGTAATTTCACAAGAGGTGAAACTGGAAGAGGATGAGGCATTGATACTGGTAGGGCATGGAACCAGCCATTTTTCCAATTCTACTTATCAGAATCTGGAATATACTGCTTATGTGCAGGGACAGCGCAATGTATTTGTAGGAACGATGGAAGAAAAGAGCCGGCAAATGGCTTTGCGAAAGCTTGGTGTTTCCGGTTATAAAAAGGTACGCTTGATGCCAGTATTGTTTGTTGCAGGCTATCACGCCAGAAAGGATATTGCGGCAGATTCTAATTCTTGGAAGAGTATTCTGGAAGATGCCGGATATGAGGTGAAGCCTGTGATAATAGGTTTAGGAGAAATAGAAGGAATTCGGGAAATTTTTGTGGAACATTTAGAAGCAGCTATGCTTCATGATTAGACAGATTTAAATTACATAATAAAAGTGCAGAAAGGCATAGAGAAGAGCCATGAAAAAGGCAGGAAAAGTATGGCTTGCCGGAGCAGGTCCGGGAGACGCAGGTCTTTTAACGATAAAAACAAAAGAAATAATTCAAACAGCAGATGTGATTGTTTATGACGCATTGATTAGTACAGAGATTATGAGTCTGATTCCAGCGGAAAAAGAATGCATTTATGTAGGAAAACGCTCTGGGAATCATGCTGTATCACAGGAAGGAATTAATCAGATTTTACTGGAACAGGCTCTGATGGGAAAAAATGTTCTGCGCTTGAAAGGCGGTGACCCATTTGTATTTGGGCGCGGCGGCGAGGAATTAGAACTTTTAACAGAGCATGGGATTTCTTTTGAAATTGTACCTGGAATTACCTCTGCGGTTGCAGTAGCAGCCTATGCAGGAATTCCGATTACGCACAGAGATTTTACTTCTTCTTTTCATGTGATTACCGGTCATGCCAGAAAAGATGGTGTGTCAAGAATTAATTATGATGCTTTAGTGAAATTGAACGGAACACTGGTATTTTTAATGGGAATTTCTTCGATGCCGGATATTTGTCAGGGACTGCTTGCAGCAGGAATGCGTCCGGATATGCCGGCAGCAGTATTAGAGCGTGGAACGACCGCTAGAGCGCGCAGTATTGTGTCAGATGTCGCACACTTAGTTGAAAAATCAGAAGAAGAACAGGTGCAGACACCGGCTATTATTTTAGTGGGTGAAGTATGTTCGTTAGAAAAAAAGTTTTCATGGGCGAAAAAACGTTCCTTAGGCGGCAGACAGTTTTTGATTACCAGGCCGAAGCAAAATGCTTCAGAATTGGCAAGACGCCTTCGTTCAGCCGGTGCGCAGGTGTTAGAAGTTCCGGCAATTTCAACAAAACCGATTGAAAAGAATGAGACACTGAAAGCAGCGCTGCAATTTGGTTTTGGGGATGGAGCGGAAGAAAAGTCGGTATCAGAACGCTGGCTTGTATTTTCCAGTCCAATTGGTGTGAGGACGTTCTTTGAACAGCTTATGGTACTGGATATGGATGTAAGAAGTTTGATGAAAGGCGGCTGTGATTTAAAGATTGCGGCGATTGGAAGTGCAACAAAAAAAGAGTTGAAAAATTATGGATTCTGTGCAGATGTGACACCGAAGGTGTTTAATGCGAAGCATTTAGGGGAAGCGATTGCCAAGGAAGCTGCATCCGACAGTGAAATTATCATTGTAAGAGCCAAGGAAGGCTCAAAAGAGCTGATTCCACCGCTGGAGGCAGCAGGACTTAAGGTGTCAGATATTGCCACCTATGAGACTGTTTATGAGGTAAATGAGGTGCTTTGTGAAGAAGTGAAGCGTGCATTCGACCGCGGTGAAATAGATGCAGTAACCTTTACCAGTGCATCGACAGTCCGTGGTTTTGTAAATGGTTTTAAAGATTTAAATTATGAGACTGTCAAAGCAGTCTGTATTGGCGAGCAGACAGCGGCAGAAGCCCGCAAATACGGAATGCAGATTTGTATTTCAAAAGAGGCATCTATGGACAGCATGATGGAGCTGATAACAGAGCAGTTTGGCTCCAAGCAGTAAAACGGTACAGTGAGGAAAACATGCAAAAAAAATATTTTCCAATTTTTATTGATTTGTCAGAAAAGAAAATCGTGGTGATTGGCGGCGGTGCAATTGCGTCACGCAGGATAAATACGCTGTTATCTTTTTCAGAAAAAATTGTTGCAGCAGCACCGGAAATCACGCCGGAACTGCAGGAATTACACAGGCAGGGCAGGATAGAATGGCTGCAGGAATCATACAGCAGGAATCAGATACAGGAAGCTGATATAGTAATTGCCGCAACGAATCAGCCAAAAGTCAATCATCAGGTGAAAGAGGACTGCCAGCGTATTGAGAAGGAGACGGGACGGCAGATTTTGGTCAGTGTCATAGATGACAGAGATTTGTGCGATTTTTATTTTCCAAGCATTGTGCAGAATGAGGATGTCGTGATTGGGATAAATTCCGGTGGGAAATCACCGGCATTTACAAAGAAGATTCGAAAAAGAATAGAAGAATGGTTAGATTTTTACTAATTTCGACATATTTTGTATATAGTGTATTGATTTTATAGACGAATATAGTACTTTAGTGTTAAACTATTGATAGATAAAAATTTACAGGAGGGCAAACCAATGAGCAAAGATTCCTTATTATTACAGCCAATTAAAGTTGGCAATTTAACACTGAAAAATCGTATTATGTTCCCACCTCTTACCACAGGTTATGAAGAACGTGATGGCTCCATTGGAGCAAGAAGTCTTGCTTTTTATGAAAGACTTGCAAAGGGCGGTGTGTCTTATGTAGTTATCGGCGACGTGGCACCGGTTCGTACCGCATCTCCGACACCAATGCTTTTTGATGACAGCCAGATTCCGGTTTATAAGAAGTTAGCTGATACACTTCACGCTTATGACTGTAAAGTGGCATTACAGATTTTCCATCCGGAATACGATGTGCCGGGTGTAGGTCGTATGATTGGTGCTTCTATGATGGCAATGAAAGAAGCAGAAGGTTTAAAGGCAGCTGGCGATATGGCAGCATTTGGTGCAAAGATGCAGGAGGTAGAAAAGCTTCGTAAAGATGCTTATGCAAAGCTTCATCATGATATGCAGCACTTTGTATCAGAAGCAACAATTGACCAGTTAAACGCAATCAAAACAGCAATTGCACAGGCTGCAAGACGTGCAATGGAAGCAGGTATCGATGCAATTGAAGTTCACGGTGACCGTTTACTCGGTTCCCTTTGCTCGACTCTTTTAAATCATAGAACAGACGAATATGGCGGAGCATTTGAAAACCGTATTCGCTATGCATTAGAGGTTGTTACAGCGATCAAAGAGGCAGCTCCTACATTGATGATTGAATATAAACTGCCAATTATCACAATTAATCCAGATGGAAGTACACGCGGAAAAGGTGGTTTATTAGAGGCAGAAGGTATTGAATTTGCGAAGAAATTAGAAGAAGCAGGCGTTGATATGATTCAGGTTGCACAGGCAAACCATACAGGAAATATGGGTGATACCATTCCGCCTATGGGAACTCAGCCTGAAAACTGGACTTTACCAACTGCTATTAAGGTAAAAGAAGTGGTTTCTATTCCGGTTGCAACCGTAGGACGTGTGCTTACCGTGGCAAATGGAGAAGAAATTCTTGAAAAAGGACAGGCCGATGTGATCGCCTATGGCCGTTCTTTACTTTGTGATGCAGATATTGCACTGAAAGTAGAAAAAGATGAGCCTATCCGTGAATGTCTGAACTGTAATAAAGGCTGCGTAGATGCAATTTCTTCCCGCCGTTATATTTCTTGTGTATTGAATGCAGAAAATGGTGACGAAGCTACTATTTTTATTAAGCCGGCAGAAGCTAAGAAGAATGTAGTAATCGTTGGTGCAGGTATTGCAGGTTTAGAAGCAGCGCGTGTAGCAGCAATCCGTGGACATCATGTAGATGTATATGAAAAAGAAGGCTGCATTGGCGGACAGATTAATATTGCAGCAGTGCCGCCGCGTAAGGATGAAATTCTTCGTTCGGTTGAATATTATGAAAAGATTTTATTAGATATGGATGTAAATATCCACTTAAATACTGAAGCTACAAAAGAAATCATGAACGCAGCAGATGCAGTTATCGTGGCGGTTGGTGCACATGATATTACACTCCCAATCGAAGGTGCAGATGCTCCTACAGTTGTCTGTTCATGGGATGTTTTGGCCGGTAATGCCGAAATGAATGGACATTGCGCAGTGATTGGCGGCGGTCTTGTAGGTGCTGAAACAGCAGAATTTGCGGCACAGAAAGGCCATGCAGTATCTATCATCGAAATGACAGATAAGATTGCAGCACAGGAATCCTCTACTGTATTGCCGGTTATGATGGCTGATTTTGCAAAACATGGTGTAAAACAGTACACAAATACAAAAGTAAGCAGTATTACAAATGATGGAAAGACAATCAATGCAGTTGACGCAGAAGGAAATACAGTTACAATTGAATGTGATACAATTATTATGGCAGTTGGTTCTAAGAAGAATGAATTTGATGTGGAAGGTGTAACGGTACCTGTTTACTATGCAGGAGACTGCTCAGGTGAACGTACAGCAGATATTGCATCTGCAATTCGCGGCGGCTATAAGGCAGCTAATGAAATTTAAAAAGGTACATATTTAAGCCCATTGCGGCTTTGGCAGGGCTGTCAAGTGTGGCAGCCCTGTTTTTTGGAGGACAAATCCTCTGCCTGCAAAATCAGGCAGGCATTTTCCTTCGGAAAACAAGGAGGACACATGACAAAGTATACAAATTTATTTAAACCTCTTAAGGTTGGAAAAACAGAAATTAAGAATCGCATTTTTATGCCGCCGATTTCTACAAATCTGGCGAATAAGGGATATGTAACAGATGAGTTGATTGCGCATTATGGTGCCCGTGCAAAGGGCGGTGTGGGTCTTATCGTTTCGGAGGTTGTTACGGTTGAGCCGACTTATATTTATTTGCCGGGAGATATGTCGATTCATGATGATAGTTTTATTGAAGGATGGACAAAGCTTTTTGCAGAAGTACATAAGTATGGATGTAAGCTGCTGCCGCAGTTATTTCACCCGGCCTATATGGCATTTCCGATACCGGGTACACCACAGCTGATTGCGCCGTCTAACGTAGGACCTTATTATGCAAAGAGTGCACCAAGAGCAGTAACAAAAGAGGAATTAAAGGTAATTATCCGCCAGTTTGGTGAGGCTGCCTATCGTGTGAAGCAGGCTGGCGGTGATGGTGTGGAAATCCATGCGGCTCATGCACATGGCTTGCTTGGAGGCTTTTTAACACCGCTTTATAACAAACGCTGTGATGAATATGGCGGAGATATTAATGGGCGTCTGCGTCTTACCTTAGAAGTAATCGAAGAAGTCCGCAAAAAATGTGGAGAAGATTTTATCATTCAGGTGCGTATTTCGGGCGATGAATACAGTGATGGCGGCTTGAATATTAACGATATGACCTATGTGGCGAAGCAGTTAGAAAAAGCTGGTGTAGATATTTTACATGTATCAGGCGGTAATACGGTAAAAAGAGCCAGCTCTATGCCGGCTCCGGGTACGAAGCAGGGGTCACATACCGATTTGTCTGCATATATCAAAAAACAGGTTCATATTCCGGTGGCTACGGTTGGACGTATTACGGATGCATGGATGGCAGATGAAATTATTGCAAATGAACTTGCAGATGCCTGCATGATAGGCCGTGCAAATCTTTGTGAACCGGAATTTGCCAACAAAGCTTACGAAGGCAGAGAAATTGAGATTCGTCCTTGTATTGGATGCGGCCGCTGCTTAAATGGCATTATGTTTGGAAAACGGATTTCTTGTACGATTAATCCATCCTTTGAATTAGAAAATGAAGATACCTTAACAGAAGCAGAGGGAAAGAAAAATGTGTTAGTCATCGGCGGCGGTCCAGCCGGTATGGAAGCCGCATTTGTTGCAAAAAAACGCGGACATCATGTAGTGCTTTGCGAAGCAAAAGAGGAATTGGGCGGAGCTATCCGTGTGGCTTGTGTGCCAATTGGAAAACAGGAAATGACAAAAGTGGTACAGTTTATGGCACACCGCTTAGAAGCAATGGGTGTTGATGTAAGGCTTAATACACCAGTGACCAAAGAAATGTTAGAAGGGGAGTTCAAAGGCTATGAAGTCATAGCTGCAGCAGGAGCGAAGCCAAACGTAATTGAAGCTTTTACAGGATTCAAACAGGCAGTAACTGCGGATGATATTTTGGCTGGAAAAGCATTTCCTGGACGTAAGATCGTAATCATTGGCGGCGGCAGTGTCGGATGTGAATTAGCAGAATATTTAGCTCCGCTTGTAAACGACCGTTTTGTGCGTAACCGTGACATTATGATTCTGGAAATGGCACAGGAAATCATGATGACGGAATCCGGTTCCGGACGCAGCGTACTTGTTCAGCGAATGATGAGCAAAGGCGTAAAAATCGAATGTCTCGCCAAGGTAACAAGTGTGACAGAAGATACCATTACTTATGAGCAGAATGGTGCAGAGCATGTGATAGCAGATGCGGATACATTAGTATTTGCAAATGGCTACCATGTAGATTCAAGCGTTGAAGAGATGTTAAAAGAGGCTGGGGTGCATTATCATCTGATAGGTGATGGCGAAAAAGTTGGTAACTTAAGAGATGCGATTACCAGAGCTTATGAGTTGACGAAGAATATATAAATGCAACGCAAAGCCCTTTCTGATTGCTACTGGCGTGGGTGTGAAAAAGTATCCTCTGAATAGGAAAATGGTCATAAATCGGCCTAAAAGACTTGGAAAAAGAATGAAATCGTGTTAATATACCTCATGCGTGTGAGAATTAGATGTATCTGATTTTTATACCCAGTGAAAAAATGTTTCTGACACCAAAATTTTTTGCAGTGAAAGATATAGCATGTTATTATAGAAAGAATATGATTGTTCAGTTTAGGTTAAAACACTGACTGTTTTTCATGTTCTATTTTTGTGCGTATTTAAAGCTATATCTTAGGTATTAAGATATAGCTTTTTAAGTTGGAGAAGAAAAATGAATACAAGAATTGCATTAATTGGAATTATCGTGGAAAATCCAGACTCTGTGCCAGCATTGAACCAGCTCTTACATGAGTATGGGAATTATATCATTGGGCGAATGGGGATTCCATATCGGGAGAAAAAGGTAAATATTATCAGTGTGGCGATTGATGCACCGCAGGATGTAATCAGCGCATTGGCCGGAAAAATTGGAAGACTGCCGGGAATTGGTGTAAAAACCGTATATTCAAATGTGGCATAAAAGACAGCATATCTTGAAGCCCGCTGAAAGAAGGAACATAGTGAGAAATATAGTAAATGAAATCAAAGAAAAACAAAATATTACATTAGAACAGTTAAAAATACTGCTGAATGAGACAGAAACCTGTCAGGCAGATGTCGATTATCTGTATCAGCAGGCAAGAGAAACAGCAGATGTCGTTTATGGAAAAAAGGTATTTAAGCGAGGACTCATAGAATTTACCAATTACTGTAAAAACGACTGTTATTACTGTGGTATTCGCAGAAGCAATCAAAGCGCAGAGCGTTATCGATTAGAGAAAGAAACTATACTGGATTGTTGTAAGAGAGGGTATAAATTAGGATTTCGAACCTTTGTATTGCAGGGCGGTGAGGATGGATATTTTACAGATGAACGAATTTGCGAAATTGTAGGTGCAATTCGAAAAACTTATCCGGACTGTGCAATTACATTATCTATCGGTGAGAAATCAAAGGAAAGCTACCAAAAATACTTTGAAGCTGGCGCAAACCGTTATTTGCTTCGCCATGAGACAGCAAATGAAGAACATTATTGTAAACTGCATCCGGCAGAATTGTCCTTACAAAATCGGAAGCAGTGTCTTTGGGATTTAAAAGAGATTGGTTATCAGGTTGGATGTGGATTCATGGTCGGTTCACCGGGTCAGACTGTGGAAAACTTATATGAGGATTTGTGCTTTATCAAAGAGTTAGAACCGCATATGGTAGGAATTGGACCATTTATTCCACAGAAGGAGACGCCATTTGCAAAAGAATGTGAAGGAACTTTAGAACAGACCGTAAGACTTTTGGCAATTATAAGGCTGATTCATCCGCATGTACTGCTTCCGGCGACAACGGCACTTGGGACGATACACGAGCAGGGCAGAGAGCTTGGAGTTTTGGCAGGAGCGAATGTTGTAATGCCGAATTTATCCCCTACAGATGTCAGAGAGAAATATAAGTTATATGATAATAAAATCTGTACCGGAGATGAGGCGGCAGAAGGAGATGTGAACCTTAGAAGGCGTATGGAGAAAATCGGATATGAACTGGTGGCGGATCGTGGGGATTTTCATTAAGTTTTACTATAGACTAACAAGCATATAAATCAAAAGATAAAGAAAGAGGGACTAAAAATGTACGACGTAAAATCATTAAAAGCAGAGGAATTTATTTCAGATGAAGAAATTTTAGACACTTTGGCTTATGCAGATGCCAATAAGGACAATGTAGAAGTCATTGATGCCATTCTTGCAAAAGCGAGAGACAGAAAAGGCTTGACACACAGAGAAGCCTCTGTATTACTGGCCTGTGATATGGAAGATAAAGTACAGGAAATGTACGAACTGGCAAAACAGATTAAAGAAGATTATTATGGTAACCGTATTGTTATGTTTGCACCGCTTTATTTATCAAATTATTGTGTGAACGGCTGTGTTTACTGCCCATACCACTTGAAAAATAAGCATATTGCAAGAAAGAAACTGACACAGGAAGAAGTTGCAAAAG
>CAYYZV010000035.1:0-16141 GCA_964476275.1 uncultured Roseburia sp. | reverse complement strand
TGTTATGTTTGCACCGCTTTATTTATCAAATTATTGTGTGAACGGTTGTGTTTACTGCCCATACCACTTGAAAAATAAGCATATCGCCAGAAAGAAACTGACACAGGAAGAAGTGGCAAAAGAGGTTATCGCATTGCAGGATATGGGACACAAGCGTCTTGCAATTGAAGCCGGTGAAGACCCTGTGAACAATCCAATCGAGTATATTTTAGAATGTATTAAGACAATTTACAGTATTAAACATAAAAATGGTGCAATCCGCCGTGTAAATGTAAATATCGCGGCAACAACTGTGGAAAATTACCGTAAATTACGTGATGCAGGAATCGGCACCTACATATTATTCCAGGAAACTTATCATAAAAAGAGCTATGAAGAGCTTCATCCAACCGGACCAAAGCATGATTATGCTTATCACACAGAAGCGATGGACCGTGCAATGGAAGGTGGTATCGATGATGTTGGTTTAGGTGTATTATTTGGCTTAGAACTGTACCGTTATGAATTTGCGGGACTTTTGATGCATGCAGAGCATTTAGAGGCTGTACATGGTGTAGGACCTCATACCATCAGTGTACCAAGATTAAAACGTGCAGATGACATTGATCCGGATACCTTTGACAACGGCATTGATGATGACACATTTGCAAAAATCTGTGCATTAATTCGTATTGCAGTACCGTACACAGGAATGATTATTTCTACCAGAGAATCACAGGCGGTCCGTGAAAAAGTATTGCCATTGGGTGTTTCACAGATCAGTGGTGCATCCCGAACCAGTGTCGGCGGCTATGCAGAACCGGAAACAGAGGAAGATGTTACTTCTGCACAGTTTGATGTCAGCGACAATCGTACTTTGGATGAAGTCGTAAACTGGCTGATGAAAATGGATTATATTCCAAGCTTTTGTACCGCATGTTACCGTGAAGGCAGAACCGGTGATCGTTTTATGACTCTTTGCAAAAATATGCAGATTTTAAACTGCTGCCATCCAAATGCATTGATGACATTAAAAGAGTACTTAGAAGATTATGCCAGTCCAGAAACAAAGGAAATTGGTATGAAATTAATTGAAAGAGAGTTGGAAAATATTCCAAATCCAAAGGTGAAAAAGACTGCAACAGAATATATTCATAATATTGCTGAAGGAAAACGCGACTTCCGATTCTAGCTTCATACAAATTTTAAAAGGAGAAATTTATGAGTTTAAATGAAACACCAAGTGCAAATCGTCTGCACATAGGCGTATTTGGCAAAGCAAACAGCGGAAAGTCTTCTTTTATTAATGCTTTTACCGGGCAGGATGTTTCCATTGTATCGGATGTGGCAGGAACGACCACCGATTCTGTGACAAAAGCAATGGAGATTCATCCACTGGGTCCGTGTGTCCTTATCGACACGGCAGGGTTCGACGATACGACAATTTTAGGCGAAGCCCGCAAAGAAAAGACACGAATCGCGGCTGAAAAATGTGATATTGCGGTCATTCTTTTTACTGTATCGACAAATTGCGACATATCTGAGGAAAAAACATGGTATGCTTATTTTAGCAAGAAAAATACACCTGTATTGGCTATCGTAAATAAGATTGACATGACAGCAGATGAAGCATTTATAGAAACAGTAAAGGCGGCAGTCAAGGAAGAACCGCTGTTAATCAGTGCAAAAACAGGAGAAGGCCTTGAAAAAGTAAAGGAGGCATTGGCAAGAAAAATACCAGAGGATTTTGCAGCGCACAGTATTACCGGAGATTTAGTAAATGAATCAGATGTAGTAATGCTGGTGATGCCGCAGGACATACAGGCACCAAAAGGCCGGTTGATTCTGCCACAGGTACAGACGATTCGGGAATTGCTGGATAAGAAATGCATTGTCATGTCAGTAACTACAGATAAAATGGTGCAGGCATTGGAACAGTTAAAGCAGCCGCCAAAGCTCATTATTACAGATTCACAGGTTTTTAAAACCGTATATGAGCACAAACCAGCGGAAAGTATGCTGACGTCTTTTTCTGTATTATTTGCGGCGTATAAAGGAGACCTGCCATATTATATAGAAGGAGCAAAGCAGATTGAACAGCTGACAGAACAGTCAAAGGTATTAATTGCAGAATGCTGTACACATGCACCTTTATCAGAGGACATTGGAAGAGTAAAAATTCCGGCAATGCTTCGAAAACGCTTTGGAGCAGGCTTAACGGTAGATATAACAAGCGGAACAGATTTTCCGGAGGATTTATCAGAATATGACCTGATTATTCAATGCGGAGGCTGTATGTTTAACCGAAAATACATTATGAGCCGTATTGATCGTGCAAGAAAACAGCAGATTTCAATGACCAATTATGGAGTAACGATAGCACACCTTACAGGAATCTTGGATAAGATATCATATTAGACGAGAGAAAAAGGAAGGACCGCATTGCGGCGAAAGAGGGTACTATGACATTACGAGAGTGTTATGAAAAAATGGGCGGCAATTACGAAGACGTAATAAGCAGATTGACAAAAGAAGAACGGATTGCAAAATACACAGTAAAATTTTTAGAGGATACCACATTCCAGTCTCTATGTGAAGCAAGAGAAATAAAAGATCATGAAGCGGTATTTCGTGAGATTCACACACTAAAAGGAGTCAGTCAGAATCTTGGGTTTACAAGATTATATGAAGTCAGCCATGAGATGACAGAGGCAGTACGAGGCGGTGTGGAATTACAGGATGAGTCACTGTATGAAGCAGTTCGAACCGTTTATTTTGAAACCATTGATGTGATTAGGCAGTACGCAGACTCTATCAAGAAATAGTATTTTGGGAGATAAAGTATAAAACTTAAGATTTTCGAAAATTCTATAAAAAACATTTAAAATAAAAGAAGGATGTGCTAAAATGTCAGATGTTTTAGTATATCCTTTTTTTTCGAAAAGGGACATTGTTTTTTGAGGTTTATAATATGAAAATACAATTATCAAAAAAAATACAAATAAATAAGGTGTTTGACATATTGATGCTGTTTTTAATACCGATAGCAGCCTTTTTATTGATGGAGTTTTACGGACACAATCCATTTGAAGAAGTAAGAACAAAGGCGATGTGGTTTAATATTTTTTTATTTGAACTGATTGCCTGGATTTTGTTTTTTGTGACAGGCAAGGCGAGGACCGCGTTACGGCTGGAGCTTCTGACAGCAATGATATATGGGCTGGCGAATACTTATGTAGTGAAGTTTCGCACCAATCCGATTGTTCCATGGGATTTGTTTTCCATTCGGACTGCAGCAAGTGTGGCAGGAAATTATGATTTGGTTCCGGATAAGCGAATGGTGCTTGTTACAGTTCTGTTCCTTTTGCTCATAGCAGCAGTGCAGTTTGTAAAATTGCGTATGCCGGCATTTCTGCTTAAAAAAGAAAGTTTTAACTGGAAAGAAAATGGAAAGAGATTTTTATATCGCCTGATTCCGGCGGCGTTTGTAAGCCTGATACTGGTTCGATTTGTAGGGAATCTGCAGGATGAGGATTTCCAAAGCAGAAATTATTTGTATCCATTTTTATTTACTCCTGTATATATGACGGATGTAAATGGAATGGCAGTGACATTTGCAATGAATCTGGCGTATATGTCAATTGATGAACCGGATGGTTATAACAAGACAGAAGTAGAGGCACTGCTTGCAGAGTATGAACAGGAAAATATAAATTATGGGCAAGTAAATACAGAAGACGGTGTGTCTGACGGTATGGGTGGAACTATGCCTGCTGTATCAGAACAGCTTCCGAATATCATTGTTGTTATGAATGAAGCGTTTTCCGATATGGCTTCTGTGGCAGAATTTCAGACCAGTGAAGATTATATGCCGTTTCTTCACAGCCTGCAGCAGGGAGCAGAAAATACGGTTACAGGAAATGTACAGGTATCTGTGTGCGGTGGAAATACAGCTAATTCCGAATTTGAATTTCTGACAGGAAATACAATGGCATTTTTGCCGCAGGGAAGTATTCCATATCAGCAGTATCTGAATAACGAAATACCATCTATTCCGGCACATTTAAAGGAAATGGGCTATTATACAGTTGCCACCCACCCATATAATTCGACAGGATGGGAGCGTAATACGATTTATCCGCTTTTGGGCTTCGACCGTAGCATTTTTATCAGCGAATATGATCGCAGTAATAAGCTGAGAAATTATATTACGGATGCAGCCTGCGTTGATAAAATAATAGAAGTGTATGAAGAAAAAGAAGAAGGAACACCGCTCTTTTTATTCAATGTAACGATGCAGAATCATGGCGGATATACAGAGAAATTTGATGATTTTACACCTGATATTTCTGTAGAAGGTTTAGAAAATCTGTCAGTAGAGCAGTATTTATCTTTATTAAAGGTATCCGATGCGGAATTAGAACGTTTAGTGACTTATTTTTCACAAGTGGAAGAAGAAACTATGATAGTATTTTTTGGGGACCACCAGCCAAATGATGCGGTGGCAGGACCGCTTTTGAAATTAAATGGGAAGTCTGTTAATAATTTGACGAATGAAGAATTGTTGACCAGATATGAGATTCCTTATATGATTTGGGCAAATTTTGATATAAAAGAAGAGATAAATGCAGATACCAGTATGAATTATCTTGGAACAAAGGTGTTAAAGACAGCCGGAATTGAGACGTTTGCTTATCAAAACTTTTTATCAGAATTAGAGGAAACTTATCCGATTATTTCTGCTATGCAGGTGCAGAAAGCAGATGGAAGTGTTACAAATCAGCAGGAAGAGGAGCAGGGATTAAGACTTTATCAAAGTATTCAGTATTATTATTTATTTGATAACAAGGAGTAGGAATGAATCAGATTGTAAAAAGATTCGAAAAAATAAAAGAGGCGGATTGGGAGGAAAGACTGCCGTTACTGGCAGCATTCTTCATTCCATTAGTGATAGGGATTATCGTATGTATCGACCATGGAGTATATCCGTTTGGGGACAGGTGTCTTCTGAAGGTGGATATGTATCATCAGTATGCGCCGTTTTTTTCCGAGTTTCGGGAAAAACTGCAAAGCGGTGAGAGCCTTTTGTATTCGTTTGATATTGGCTTAGGAGCAGATTTTATATCATTATACGCTTATTATTTGGCGAGTCCTTTAAACTGGCTGTTACTGTTTTGTCCTGCTGGAAGTGTGCTGGATTTTATGACATTATTGCTGCTGCTTAAGGTGGCTTTAAGCGGGCTGACATTTGGCTATTATTTAAAACAGCATTACAAGGTGAATGATTTTTCAATCAGTGTATTTGCGGCAGCTTACGCGCTGTCAGGGTATGTGGCAGCGTATGCATGGAATATTATGTGGACAGACTGTATCGTTCTGCTGCCGTTAATTATCGCAGGAGTGGAACGTTTGGTAAAAGAAGGAGATGGAAGGCTGTATTATATTTCACTTGCAGTTTCTATTATTTCCAATTATTATATTTCCATCATGATTTGCCTGTTTCTGGTGCTGTATTTTGGCATTCTTTGGCTGGAGCATGAGGGAGGAAAAATCAAACCTATTTTAAATTTTGCATGGTATTCTCTTTTAGCAGGCGGTACAGGCGCGTTTTTAATTATACCGGAAGCGATTATTTTAGGCGGAAGCGGTTCGGGAACGATTAAATTTCCAGAGAAAATGGAATGGTATTTTAATCTGGTGGCGCAGGCGAGCAGACATTTGCTGATGGCTGAAAATAATACCACAGAAGTACCGCACTGGCCGAATTTATATTGCGGTGTTTTTGTATTTTTGTTTTTGATTTTGTATGTGCTGAATAAGGGAATTGACTGGAAACAGAAGGTAAAACGCATGCTTTTATTAGCACTGCTTTATGTAAGTTTTGCAAATAATATGCTGGAATTTATTTGGCATGGTTTTGATGCACCGGATTCACTGCCTGGAAGACAGGCATTTCTTTACATATTTTTGCTCCTGGTACTTTGCTACGAAGCATATATTTACCGGATGGAGTCTACAGTCTGGCAGGCAGCAGTGGCTTTGGCGGCCGATTTATTGCTGCTGTATGCTTGTTTTAAAACTTATGCCGGAACAGATTTGGCAGAAAATGCAGGATTTGTGGCAGAAGCAGAAAACGGATTTACATTTTTAGGAGAAGGATTTAATCAATTTGATATTACAGTTATCTTTCTTCTGTGTTATGGAATGCTGTTTGTATTGATGCTTTTGGGGAATCGAAAGATTCGCAGGCTGATGCAGAATTTTTTACTGTTGTTTCTTTTGACAGAGCTTACCGTGCATTTTGATACGGAAGGCTTTGGAACAACAAGCAGAACTTCTTATTTAGAGGGATATGAGGATTATCAGACAGTGCTGGACGAGGCCAAGAAGCTGGCACTTTCGGAAAGTGAAACAGGAGCGGTATTTTATCGCGTAGAACAGATGGAGCGCAGGACAAAGAATGATTCGGCGTTTTATAATTTTCCATCTGCTACACAGTTTTCTTCTTTAATGAATATTGATGTGAGTCATATGTATCAGAATGTAGGCATGGAGGGCGGTAAAAATTTTTACTGCTATAATGGAGCAACACCTCTGATTTCTTCCATGCTGTCTATGAAATATTCAATTGCAGATAGTGAAAAAGAAGAAAGTCCTTATAGGAAGCTTGCTGCAAGCAGTGGGAATGTATATTTGTATGAAAATACGTATGCTTTGCCGCTCGGCTATATTGTATCAGAACAGGTAATGAAGGAATGGCTGGCAGAGGACAGAGGGGATGTAGTGAATGTAAATATGCTTGCTTCTATGCTTGGAGCAGAGTCAGCTTTCTTAGTTCCGGTAGATACAAAGGATGAAGAAGGGGTAACGACACTGGAGGTAAGGCAGGACGGCTACTATTTTCTGTCCCGAAATAAAATTACATTTGACAGCCTTACGATGGAAGTAAGTGACGGACGCAGCAAAAGCTATGCCAAAACCTCACATAATTATTTTCTGGACTTAGGCTATGCTAAGGCAGGAGATGTGATTAAGATTCAAAATAAAGAAGAGGAAACCTTAAAGACACAGGGGTATTATATAAATGAAGAGGCATTAAATCAGGCTTATGAAACATTAAGTGCGCAGACGATGCAGCTGACTAAGAATGAGATAACAGAGATAGAAGGCACTATTGAGGTGACTGAGGCAGGTTATTTGGTGCTTTCGATTGCAAATGAAACAGGGTGGAGTTTATTTGTGGACGGAACAGAGCAGACTCCTGAAACATTTGCAAAGGCTTATATGGCGGTTTATTTGGAAGAAGGAGTTCACAGCATCCGTTTATCTTATGAGACACCGGGCTTAGCTATGGGAGCAGTAGTATCAGCAATCTGTGTTCTGCTGTTTTGCGTGACAATTGTACTAAAAAAGAAGTTGGCTTTACGCAGAACAGATGTAGGAGACATTTGGACGTATTACGATTAAGAAACAGAAAAAACGACTGGATGGATATATGCTGTAATTATTTAGCCCACGAGTCTAAAATAAACTCGTGGGCTAAATAGCTAGTTATTTAATACTTTTTCAAGTTCTTCGATGACGATTTTCAGTGCCTTAATGCGGGCATATTTTTTATCTACGGATTCTAAGATATGCCATGGTGCATAAGCAGTACTTGTTTTCAGAAGCATTTCGTTTACAGCATCTTCATATAAATCCCATTTTTCACGGTTTCTCCAGTCTTCGTCTGTGATTTTCCACTGTTTTTCAGGATTGTTCTGACGGTCTGTGAAACGCTGCAGCTGGGTGTCTTTGTCAATGTGTACCCAGAATTTAATGATGATTGCACCCCAGTCAGAGAGCTCTTTTTCAAATTCATTGATTTCGTTGTAAGCACGTTTCCAGTCATTTTCAGAGCAGAAGCCTTCTAAACGTTCTACCATAACGCGGCCGTACCAGGTACGGTCAAAGATAGCAACGTGGCCGTCTTTTGGCAGTCTTGTCCAGAAGCGCCACAGGTAATGGCGGGCTTTTTCGTGTGGTTCAGGACTTGCAATCGGATGTACTTCGAATCCGCGCGGGTCTAAGGCACCGGTAATACGCTTGATATTGCCGCCTTTTCCGGCTGCATCCCATCCTTCATAGGTAATGATAACAGGTACACGTTTGCGGTATAAACGGTTGTGCAGTTCTCTTAATTTTGCCTGCAGTTCGTCGAGTTCTTCCTTATATTCTTCATCGGTGAGAGTTTTGCCATCAAGGATTACTTCGTCCAGTTTTGGCATTTTAACCAATGGGAAGATATTTTGCAGCAGCGGAACAGAGTGTGCGCTGTTTTGCAGTGCTACTTCAATGCCGCTTACTAAGGTTTCAAGAACCTGAAGCTCTGCCCATTTGGCGTCTTTAGCATCAACTAAATACCATGGAGCAGTTGGAAGATTGGTGTCGCTTAAGTAACGGTTAAATACTTTATAGCATTTTTTATAATGTTCATTCTGCCATTTGTCAAATTTGGAAACTCTCCACTTTGTGTCTTTTCCGTCAAGCAGCTTTTCGATACGTGCTTTCTGTTCATCCTGATCAATCTGCATAAAGAATTTCAAAACAAGATAGCCATTGTCAGTTAACTGGCGTTCAAAACGTTTGATACTGTCAATTCGTTTTTCATAAGCTTCTTCAGATAAGTTATCATGTAAAACATCTTTTACCGTTTCTTCCATCCAGCCGGAGTCAAGGAAAGTAAATTTTCCATTTTCCGGAATCTGCTTCATATAACGATAAAGGAATGGTTTACGAAGCTCTTCTTCGGAAGGAGCAGACATGGTGGCAACTTTAAAAAATCTAGGGTCAATATTTTTGATTACTTTACCGATAGTACTTCCTTTGCCGGATGAGCCCCAGCCTTCAAAAAGTACTAAAACAGGCAGTTTATGTTCTTTCAGTTTCATTTGCAGTTCATAAAGTCTGTTTCTTGATTTTTCAAGACGATCTTTTAATTCATCTTTTGACGGAATTTCTGACGGAGTCCAATTTTTTAACATGACAATTCACCTCATTTTCTTTTAATATAAATGGTGCTAGTTATTGTTCACAGAATTACCTGATGTTTTCTTTTCATAGTTTATGTAGTATGTGGAAAATATCAGACTATTATTCAGATAGCAAATGTCTGATAAATCTGTGAATTATAAATATATAGTCATATTATAACCTATTTTTCGTAAAAATTGTAGTGAAATATTTAAGAATTGTGAGATAAAATGCGTGCTGCTTGAGATAGAAGAAAATTGTAATTTAAGTGCAAATCCGCTATACTAAGGAGAGAATGATTTGTATGTCGGATTTATTTGCAGAAAGGAAGTGGCAGGATGTTAAAAAGACGGCTCCCATTTGGAATTGAAGATTATCGGGAAATGATAGAAAGAGATTATTATTATGTTGATAAAACTCTGTTGATAAAGGAGTTGCTGGATCAATGGAGTAAGGTTTTCTTACTTACCAGACCAAGAAGGTTCGGAAAGACGCTGGGACTTAGTACTATACAGACCTTTTTTGAGGATACCCGTGATGTAAGTGGAAATAAAGTGGACAATCTGCATTATTTTGCCGGAAAGAAAATTATAGATGCGGGGGAAAAATATCTTTCTCATGCGGGAAAATATCCGGTGATTAAGCTGTCTTTAAAGTCGGCAAAGCAGAAGGATTTTGAAACGGCGTATGCCTGTCTAATGGGTGAGATTGCAAAGGAATACCGCAGACATATGTATGTGGCAGAGTCAGGTGTTTTGACAGAAAGCGAAAAGAAGACATATTATGAAATTCGGGATCGGGAAGCAGGTTATGAGCAGTATGCAACTGCATTGATGACTTTGTCGGAATATTTGGAACGTTATCATGGAGAGAAAGCAGTTATTTTAATTGATGAATATGATGTGCCGTTGGAAAATGCATGGTTTGAAGGTTTTTATGATGAAATGATAAAATTTATCCGTTCCTTATTTGAATCAGCATTAAAAACAAATCTTCATTTAGCATTTGCTGTGGTAACAGGATGTCTTCGTATCAGTAAGGAAAGTATTTTTACCGGACTGAATAATCTGCGAGTAGTTTCCATTTTGGACAGAGAATTTGGAGAATACTTTGGTTTTTTGCCAAGCGAAGTAGAAGAAATGCTTCATTTTTATGAGATTGGGCACTGCATAGAGACTGCAAGGAGATGGTATGACGGCTATCTGTTTGGAGACAAAAAGGTTTATAATCCGTGGAGCATGATTAATTATGTGGCAGACACAGTAAGCGGTACGGCTCAGTTCCCAAAACCATACTGGTCAAATACGTCATCCAACAGCATTGTGCGGGAACTGGTAGAACGTGCAGATACGCAGGTGCGCAGGGAGATTGAACAGTTGCTTGATGGAGGAACGATTGAAAAACCGATACATGAAGATATCACATACGGAGATGTATATGATTCACAGGATAATCTGTGGAATTTCCTGTTTTTTACCGGATATTTAAAAAAATGCGGAGAAAGACAGGAAGGAAGAACCTTGTACCTGAGTATGTCTGTGCCAAACGAGGAAATTGCATATATTTATGAAAATACCGTATTAACATGGTTTGATAAAAAGATAAGAAAAACAGATCTGATACCGCTATGGAAAGCAATTGAAGAGGGAGACTGCATAGCATTTGCAAGATTTCTGTCTAAGCAGTTAATGGATACTATCAGCTTTTTTGATTATAAAGAAGATTATTATCATGGGTTCCTTGCGGAAATTTTAAAATGCTTTGATAAATATGCGATTCGATCAAATCGTGAGGCAGGAGAAGAAAGAAGTGACCTTATCATGGAAGATTATGAAACAGGGGATAAGGGTATCATTATAGAGGTTAAGGTTGCATCCAAATTCAGTGAGATGGAAAAAATGTGTGATAAGGCACTTGCACAGATAGAAACCTTGCAGTATGAACACGAACTGCGTGAGGATGGCTATCAGGAAATCGTAAAGTATGGTGTCTGTTTCTTTAAAAAAAGGTGTATGGTGAAGAAAGCGCAGTAATATTTAGGAAAAATTATGGAAAGAGATGAAAATGGGCTGTCAGAGTGACAGCCCATTTTTCATCTCTTTTTATACGTTTTTTTCGTTTACATATAGAAAATAATGATTACGTTCATGCATAAAAAGAAAGAAAAATGCAACACTTTATATATAAATGTTGCATTTTTCTTTACATATAATATATCGGCGCAGATAAAAAATACTTTATATCATTTTTTGAAAAATATTATATTCAGACTTCTTTTGTATTTATTTGAATTTTCAAAACAATTCAAATAATTTACGAATCTAAAATATCAAATGCTAAAAAGATATCATCTTTTTCATCCTGTTCAATTCCAAGATATTTTTTCGTAATTTGGTAAGAAGAGTGATTATAGATATTCATTAAAAGTGCAGGCGGTGTTCCCTGTTTCCATGCGTGATAGCCAAAGGTTTTCCGTAAAGAATGACAGCTGATATTTTCCGCGTGCAAGGCTTCCTGCGCCGCATGTCGTACAACTCGAAATGCCTGGGAACGGCTTAATGGAGTGCTGTAATCGGTATTTTTGGTGAAAACAAAATCTTCGGGCGCAGTATTTCTGCTGTTCTGATACTGTTTTAACGCTTCTTTTACATGTGGATTCAAGGCAACCATATTTCGTTTGCCGGTTTTTTGTTCACAAACGCAGACATGTGAACGAAATTCTTCTTTTTCAAAGTCATATAAATTTTTCCAGCGTAATTTCAAAATATCACTAATTCGAAGAGCTGTATGCAGTCCCAAACTGACAAGTGCATAATTGCGTTTTGACGGTTGGACCTTTTCATAGTATTCCAAAAATAATTTCAAATCTTCTTTGTTTCTGATTGGCTGAGTTGTTCCCATAAATAATTCCTCCTTGATTCTGTTGACGAGTGTATCGTGTTTCTGGGCACGATATACCTTTTTCCTTTGTCATTATGCAACAGTTATATATAAACTGTTGCAAGTTACAGCATAGCATATTCGACAGGATGTAGAACATAAAACAAGGAGGTTTTTTTATGCTAAAGCTTACATTAAAACCTGGCGAGTACATCAAAATCGGTGAAGATGTTAAGGTCATTTTCTCCGGCGGCTCAGCAAACAATATTCATTTGCTGATTGATGCACCGCGGGAAGTCGGAATTGAGCGGAGCAACGCAAACCGCCCACAGTCAAAACCATCTCCTTATTATAAGGAGCAGGGTATTTCAAAAGAAGCACAGCGTGAGATTGCGCAGATCATTAAGCGCGAGAAGGCGAAGCTTTAGAAAAGCCGGACAACGGCAAAATAAGGTAATTCGCAAAGCTAACCTAGGGGCTTTGCTTATTATAAATATTCCGGTAAAACCGGAAACAGCAGGAAAACTGTAAAATACCATAAACAAGCGGTGTGGAACGGATTCCCGAAAATCGCAAAATAATAATAAACACATGGAGGTAAAATTATGGTAGTACAACACAATCTTACAGCAATGAATTCCAGCAGAATGTTAGGAATTACATCTAACGCACAGGCAAAAACATCTGAAAAATTAGCATCTGGTTACAGAATCAACCGCGCAGGCGATGACGCAGCAGGTTTAAAGATTTCTGAAAAAATGAGAAGCCAGATTCGTGGTCTTTCGAAAGCTTCTACAAATGCACAGGATGGTATTTCTTTGATTCAGACAGCAGAAGGTGCGTTAAATGAAGTACATAGCATTTTGCAGCGTATGAATGAATTGGCAGTTCAGGGAGCAAACGATACAAACGAAAGTATTGACCGTGAGGCTATCAATGAGGAGTTGACAGCTTTACAGGAAGAAATCACAAGAATTGGTAATCAAACACAGTTCAATAAACAGAATATCCTGACAGGAAGTTTTGCAAACAAAAAGCTTCAGATTGGTGCAAATGCTGGACAGGTTATGAGTGTCACAATTGCTACGACTAATGCTGCAACACTTAGTGTAAACGCATTAAGTGTTGGAAGCAATGGAGCAGCTAGCACAGCGATTGAGAAAATTCAGGCAGCAATTAATACGGTATCCGGTACGCGTTCTGCGCTTGGTGCTATACAGAATCGTTTGGAACATACAATTACAAACTTAGACAATGTAGTAGAAAATACTCAGGCTGCTGAATCACGTATCCGTGATACAGATATGGCAACTGAAATGGTTGAATATAGCAAGAATCAGATTCTTGCACAGGCAGGACAGTCAATGCTTGCACAGGCTAATCAGTCAACACAGGGTATCTTATCATTATTACAGTAAGAAGTGGCGTAATCAAAAAGGATTGACTTCGGTCAATCCTTTTTTAGGAGAAAAATATGGATATAATGATGTTTTTGAAAAAAATAGAGGCAATTGTTACAGAAATTGATAATATCATAAAAAGGCTGGATAAAACAGAACATATAGATAAAACAGAAATCCGTCAATTGCTGTCAGAAGTTAGTCAGATGATGGAGATATGGCTGTATTTTATCAGAGAAATGAGAAGTGCAGACGAGCAATTATTGTTAGCACTATGTGAGGATATAGCAGAAGCTGTTTTAGCCGAGGACAGGATTAGATTAACAGATGCATTGTTGTTTGGATTACGGGATTTATTATGTGAGTATTATATTGTGTTAAAAGAGGCTGTAGATGAAGAATAAGGTATATGAGAAAAATTTGGAAGTGTTGAAAACGAAACTGCCAGATTATTGGAAAAAGATAGAAGAGATAAAGCCGAGGACAGGGGAAAATGATTTATTAAAGGTACGAAGTCAGGCAGGACGAAATGGAGAAGATATTACAGTAGTGCATTATGGTGATAAAGAATATTATTTATCAGGAAAATATGCACCAGAACGGATGGCACAGAGAGAAGTTGATAAAATCCAACAAATTGATATGGGAACAGTACTTTTGGTAATTGGGCTTTCTGATGGCAGAGTTATTCGTACTTTACTGGAAAGAATGAAAAAAGGTGCTGTTTTACTAGTTTATGAGCCTTCGACAGAAATTTTTTTACATACATTAGAACATTATGATATTAGCAGATTTTTAAAAGAGGATTATACCTATTTAGTAGTAGATGATATAAATGGAACAGAATTAAGAAGTGTATTAGATACTGGAATTGCTGTTGAAACGGTTACAAAACTGGAGATTATGATACAGGGAAATTACAGTATATTGTTTAGTGAAAAAATAAAGCATGTCTTGAAGCTGGTGAAACAAAGTATGAATCAGCTCAGAATGAATTGGAATACATTGCGCTACTTTGAGGAAGATTCTGTTTATAATATTGTTCAAAATTATAAATATTTGAATAATCACTATTCATGGAATAGTTTGAAAAATATACTGCCAGAGAATGTACCGGTAATTGTTGTGGCAGCAGGACCATCTTTGGACAAAAATATTGAACAGCTAAAGGAAGCAGAAGGAAAAGCATGTGTGATTGCCTGCGATACAGCATTAAAGCCGCTATTACGTAGAGGAATTATGCCCGATTTTTTTATAGTGGTAGATCCGAGAAAGCCATTAGAGTTGTTTGATGATGAAAAAATAAAAGAAATCCCTATGATATCGGGATTGAATATACCACCTGCGATTATGGAGCAACATAAAGGGAAGAAGATTATTTATAATGATACACCTTTTATGACAGAATTGTTTGATTATGTATTTGAAAAAGAAAATTCAAAGAAATATGTGGCAGGACTTGCATCAGGAGGAAGTGTGGCAAACAGTGCCTTTTCAGCAGGATATTGGATGGGTGCGAAAACGATTATTTTAGTAGGTCAGGATTTAGCATTGACAGGCGAAAAAGAGCATGCGGAAGGAACTTTCCGAAATGATTGGAAAAGAAATTTGACAGATGCGAAATATCCTTTAATTGAAGGAGTTGACGGGAAAATGGTTCCAACACTTCCGAATTTTATATTTTATTTAAAATGGTTTGAACGACAGATAGAGGAAATTAAAACAATAAAATTAATAGATGCCACAGAAGGTGGAGCTTTGATTCATGGAAGTGAGATTATGACGTTAAAAGAAGCAATTGTTTCCTATTGTCAGTCTGAATTTTACATGACGGAAAAATGGAATGAAATTGAGCCTCATTTTTCAGAATCAGAAAAACAACTGGCATCAGAATTTAGGAAGAATATCACAAACCGCATTAATAAGATCGAAAAGGAAATTGTAAAAGGGAAAAAGTATTATACAAAGCTGAAAAAAAGTGTTTCAAAAGAAATGAAATTTGATAAGGAATTAACAAAGACATTAGGAAAAATTAAATCGGTTAATCTTTTTTTTGAAAAAGACGGATTGGTGGATTTGATTTCAGAAGGAATCAAATCAGAAGAATATATGGTACGAAAGGTAATTTATCAGTTTGAAGAAGATGAACAAAAAAATTTGCAGGAAAGTGCAGAAATTGGATTGGCTTTTTTAGAACGATTAGATGCGATGTTGATAAAAATAAAACCAGAATTAGAGAAATTATCAAACGAATAATGCAAATAAAATACAGAGAGAAGAAGGAAAAGAAATATGTTAAATGATAAAACTATTCTGGTGACAGGCGGAACAGGCTCGTTCGGTCATCAGTTTGTATCTTATGTACTGGAAAATTACGAACCAAAGAAAATTATTATTTATTCCAGAGATGAGTTTAAACAGTTTATGATGCAGAATGAATACAAAAATCATCCACAATTTAAGAAACTCAGATTTTTCATTGGAGATGTTAGAGATAAGGAACGTTTATATAGAGCTTTTGATGGTGTGGATTATGTCGTACATGCAGCAGCATTAAAGCAGGTTCCAGCATGCGAATACAATCCGATGGAAGCAGTTAAGACAAATATCAATGGTGCAATGAATATTGTAGATGCTGCATTAGATTGTGGAGTAAAGCGTGTAGTTGCACTTTCTACGGATAAGTCTGTAAATCCAATCAATTTATATGGTGGTACAAAATTAGTTTCAGACAAGTTATTTATTGCGGCAAATGCCTACGCAGGGGAAAAGGATGTGAATTTCTCTGTAGTAAGATACGGAAATGTAGCAGGAAGCCGTGGTTCTGTGATTCCATTTTTTAGAAATATTGTTGCAAATGGCGGTACGGC
>CAYYZV010000034.1:0-16215 GCA_964476275.1 uncultured Roseburia sp. | reverse complement strand
TCATAGATACTGTTGAGTGAATAGAACCGATGTTGATGATTCTTCCGTATCCTGCCGGAATCATATTTTTAACAATCACAGCCCTCATGACATTCATGCTCAAAATGATTATGAAGTAATTTATGTTCTTTACCCTTTAACATTCCATCATATAACATTGTAATAAATGGATTTTCGTTAGAAATCCTAATCTGAGAAGCCTGATCGATATGATACATACCTTCCATACGCGCTTTCTTAGTACGTGGTCCAATAGGAGTTGGCTGACCGCCTCCTGCGATACAACCACGTTTACAAGCCATTACCTCTACGAAATCATAATATACTTCGCCGGCTTTCATCTTCTTCAGCAATTCATCAGCAGAAGCCAGACCATTTACGATAGCGATTTTCACTTCACGATCGCCAACTTTAACCGTTGTCTCTTTGATACTATCATCACCACGAATTCCCATAAAACTGATAGCTTCCAAATCCTCCGGACGGCTGCTATTCACAATTCTACGAATTACTGCTTCTGTCACACCACCGGTCACACCAAAGATTGCACCTGCACCAGATGCAAGTCCAAATGGCATATCCAATGACTCAGATGGCATCTGTGCCAAGTCAATACCAGCTTCACGAATCATACGTGTTACTTCTACTGTTGTTAATACATAATCCACATCCTGTACACCATCAGTGAAATGATCCGGACGAACAATTTCGTTTTTCTTTGCCGTACATGGCATAATAGAAACTACAATCGTCTCTCTTCCATCTTCCATACGCATACGTCCGTCTTCTTTTAATAAAGCACCGAACATCTGCTGTGGTGAACGGCAGGTAGAAATATTTTTTCTGAACTCCGGATACTTGTTTTCGCAGAACTTCACCCATCCCGGACAGCATGATGTAAATAACGGCAGATTCTCTCCGGATTCTAATCTTTTGAGGAACTCCTGAGATTCTTCGATTACAGTAAGATCTGCTGCGAAATTGGTATCATAGATTTCGTCAAATCCTATTCTTCTTAATGCTGCAACTAATTTACCTAAAGAGTTTTCTCCTTTTGGAATGCCGAATTTATCGCCAATTGCCACACGAACCGCCGGAGCAATCTGAACAACAACACGTTTTGTTTTATCAGCCAGCACATTCCATACCTCATGTACATTTGATTTAATTGTAATTGCACCTGTTGGACAGACTACACGACACTGACCGCATCCAACGCAGGCTGTTTCTGCCATTGGCTTATTAAATGCCGGCATAACTCGCATTTCCGAGCCACGATGTGCAAAGTTTAGGATACCAAGGCCCTGAATTTCTTCACAGGTACGTACACAGTCACCGCAAAGAATACATTTATTTGGGTCGACTACGATGCAGTTAGATGAATCATCTAATGGCTGCTGTTCTTTTGTATTTTGGAAACGAATTGTATTTACGCCAAGCTGCTTTGCCAATGTCTGCAATGTACAGTCACCATTCTTACGGCAGGTTGTACAATCTCTGCAATGTGATGCCAGCAGTAATTCCAAAATCATTCTTCTATGATGCTGTAATTTTGGAGTATTTGTATAAATCACCATTCCATCTCTTGGTTCTTCTGAACAGGAAGCAAAAATTCTTCCTCTGTTATCTTCTACCACACACATACGACATGCACCATATGTAGAAAGTTCTGAATGATAACAGAATGTTGGCAGATCAATTCCTGCTTTACGAATAACGGTCAAGAGATTTTTTTCATTTTCAAATGGCACTTTTCTATTATTAATTGTAATATACTTCATCATTATCCCCCTAAACTTCAATACGGATTGCTCCGAATGGACATGCGCTTTCACAAGCACCACACTTGATACATACGGAACTATCAATTGTAAATGGCTCTTTAATCTTGCCTGAAATAGCACTAACCGGACAATTTCTAGCACACTTCGAACAACCTTTACAACTCTCAGGGTCAATTACAAAACGACGAAGTGCTGTACATGTACCTGACTTACATTTTTTATCTACTACATGTTCCATATACTCATCTCTGAATAATTTCAATGTACTCATAACCGGAAGTGCCGCACTCTTGCCTAAGCCGCATAATGCTGTATCTGTAATCATTGTAGCTAATTCTTCCAAAAGATCTAAGTCTTCTACCGTTCCCTGACCTGCAACAATACGCTCTAAAATCTCCAGCATACGTTTTGTACCTTCACGACATGGAACACATTTACCACAGCTTTCGTTCTGAGTAAAGTTCATGAAGAAACGAGCAACTTCAACCATACAGGTATTGTTGTCCATAACTACAAGACCACCGGAACCAATCATAGCACCCATTTTCTTTAAGGAATCGAAGTCCAGACTGATATCAAGATGAGGTGTCATCAAACATCCACCGGACGGTCCGCCAATCTGAACTGCCTTAAATTCGCCGTCACCCTTAATACCACCACCGATATCAAAGATAACTTCCCGTAAAGTTGTTCCCATTGGAACTTCGATCAAACCAGTATTTTTCACACTGCCTGTAAGAGCAAATGCTTTTGTACCCGGGCTGTTTTCCGGTCCAATCTTCTTGTACCACTCTGCACCGTTTAAAATAATCATTGGAACGTTTGCATAAGTTTCTACATTATTTAATACGGTTGGTTTCGCAAATAATCCCTGTTCAACAGTACGAGGCGGTTTTACACGAGGCATACCTCTGTTACCTTCAATAGAAGCAGTTAATGCACTGCCTTCACCACAAACAAAGGCTCCTGCACCTCTGTTAATATGTAAATGGAAACTAAAATCCGTTCCCATAATGTTATCACCTAATAAGCCCGCTTCTTCTGCATCTTTAATTGCTTTTTTCAAACGGCTGATAGCTAATGGGTATTCAGCTCGCACGTAAATATAACCTTCCTGTGCACCTACTGCATAAGCAGCAATCATCATACCTTCAATCATCTTATGAGGATCACCTTCCATGATGCTTCGATCCATGAATGCACCCGGATCCCCCTCGTCACCGTTACATACTACGTAACGAATCTTTTCCGGCTGTCTTGCTACCTGTTTCCACTTATAACCGGTCTGGAAACCACCGCCCCCACGGCCACGAAGGTTCGATTCTAAGATTTCATCTACAACCTCTTCCGGTTTCATTTCAAATAATACTTTTGCTAATGCCTGATATCCTTCATTTGCAAAAGCCTCTTCAATACTTTCTGCATCGATATGTCCACAGTTCTCTAAAACTAAACGAGTCTGCTTTTTATAGAAAGGAATCTCTTCCTGCTTTGGATACTCTATACCATTCTGCTTATAGATAAGACGGCTGATGATTTCACCATTCTGAACGGTTTTTTCGAAGATCTCTTCACAATCCTCTAATTTCACTTTTGTATATAAAACACCAAGCGGCTCAATTCTCATCAAAGGTCCCATTTCACAGAAACCATGACATCCACTTTTCTTTACTTCCATTGGACCATCCCCATGGGCAATTTCCGGTCCAAAATGTACTTCTACATCCGGATTATTTCCAATGAGTTCGCACATTCTTTCATAGATTTCTCCAGAACCACCTGCAAGACATCCTGTACCGGCACAGATTAAAACTCTGCACTTGCTGTTTGCAATTTGCTCCTTGTTTGCATCGCGGAGCTGGTTTAACATTCCTTTATTTTCTACTCTTTGCATATGTTCCTCCATTCCAACGATTAAAGTTCAACTTTGCCTTCGCGTAAGCCGCGGATTAATTCTGATGCTGCATCCGGAGTCATAGATGGAAATACCTTATCGTTTACTGTAAGTACCGGTGCTAATCCACATGCTCCTAAACAGGATACTGTCTCTAATGTAAACAGCATATCATCTGTTGTTACTTTATCTTTCGATAAACCAAGTTCTGAGTATAAACGCTCTAAAATCGGAATCGATTTTCTAACATGACAGGCTGTACCATCACACACTTTAATTACATATTTTCCCTTTGGCTCAAACGAAAAATTCTCATAGAAAGTGGCAACACTATACGCCTTTCCTTCTGTAATGCCAATTTGTTTTGCAACATAAGCTAAAAGCTCTGGCGGCAGATAACGATACTCACTCTGAATATCCTGAATAATCGGAATCAATGAAGCTGGTCTTGCTCCATGTTCCGCAATAATTTCATCTGTTTTTACATAATAGCTTTTGTCTATCATTTTATCCTCCTTCATTGCTTCTTGACAAACCCTATACACAATTTTCGTATTATATCAAAAAAGTTGACAGTATGCTACTTAAAACTATCCTATTTCCCATATCTTTTACTTTTTTCACAAATAACGCATTATTTTTTTGTGAAAAATTAATATCTATTGACTAAAAACCGCACCAAAAGCCTCTCCTCTTAGTGCGGTAATATTAATAATATGTATAAAAACTCCCGTTTCTTAGAAATCTACTTCTGTATCATAGTAGCAACACTTCAATAATTTTTCCATTTCTTCCTGAGTAGGAATACGTGGGTTAGAACCTGTACAGGCATCAGCAATTGCATTCTTAGCAATTTCCGGAAGTCTCTCTAAGAATACTTCTTCCGGAACGAATCCTGCTTCTGCATAGTAGCTGTCTGCACCATAGTTCTTGATACACTGTGGAATTCTTAACTCATCATTCATCTTACGTAAATGTTTGATTAATAATTCTACTTTTTCATCCGCTGTTGTTCCGCCAAGATTGATAAAATCAGCAATTTCTGCATAACGAGCTTTTGCTGTCTCATTCTTTGCATTGAATGCGATAACTTTTGGCAAATACATAGCATTAGCAGCACCATGGATAATATGAGCTCCGAAATCATCAAAAGCTGCTCCAGTCTTATGAGCCATTGAATGAACAATACCAAGTAATGCATTAGAGAATGCCATACCGGCAAGACACTGAGCATTGTGCATAGATGCTCTCTTTGTCATATCTCCATTATAAGACGCTACTAAGTCATTTTTAACCATCTTAATCGCATGTAATGCTAATGGATCTGTAAAATCACAGTTTGCTGTAGAAACATAAGCTTCAATAGCATGTGTCATTGCGTCCATACCTGTATGAGCAACTAACTTCTGTGGCATTGTCTCAGCCAAGTCCGGATCAACAATAGCTATGTCTGGTGTAATTTCAAAATCAGCTAATGGATATTTGATACCTTTTTTATAATCTGTGATTACAGAGAAAGCAGTTACTTCTGTAGCTGTACCTGATGTAGAAGGAATTGCTACGAAATGAGCTTTCTTACGAAGCTCTGGCATACCAAAAACTTTGCACATTTCTTCAAATGTAATTTCCGGATATTCATATTTTACCCACATAGCTTTTGCAGCATCAATTGGTGAACCACCGCCTACTGCTACGATCCAGTCAGGTTCAAATTCTAACATTTTTTCTGCACCAGCCATAACTGTGTCTACAGATGGGTCTGGTTCGATGCCTTCAATAAATGCAACTTCCATTCCTGCTTCTTTTAAGTAAGCTTCAATTTGATCTAAGAAACCGAAACGTTTCATAGAACCACCGCCTACACAAACCATTGCTTTCTTTCCTTTTAAAGTCTTTAATACTTCGATGGAACCTTTTCCGTGATAAAGATCTCTTGGTAATGTAAATCTTGCCATTGCAATATCCTCCTAAATAGAATATGTTTTTATATTGTTATTTTTTTAACAACATTGTTAATATTTTAGCACATATATCTAAAATTACAATAGCAATTTTTCATTTTTTTTATTTTCTTTCAGCACCAGCTACAAATAGAAAGCGGAAATAACACAATCATTTGCAAACCAGCTTGCAAGATTGTGTTATTTCCACTTTCTGCTTGGACTCAATGCTCTAACATATTTTCAATAAAAATACCATATCCCCTAGTCGGGTCATTCACCAGCACATGTGTTACCGCCCCGATAATCTTTCCGTTCTGTAAGATCGGACTCCCTGACATTCCCTGCACAATCCCTCCGGTCAAATCTAACAGTTCTTCATCTGTCACATGCAAAAGAATTCCCTTATTTGCTTCGATTCCGCCAAAATTAACCGCTTCAATCACTATATCATATTCTTTTAACTCTCCTGACACTGCTGATAAAATAACTGCTGGTCCTCTTTCAATTTCCTGTTTATAACCAATTTCACAATAGTTTCCTATCTGAAGCTTTTTCAAATTTCCATCCAAGTTCCCATAAATTCCAATCTCCGAATTTTCATCAATGATTCCCAGATAGCTGTCCTTTTTATACTGAATCACGCCGGAAAGCTCTCCAGGATTGCCGCTTTTCCCTTTCTTAATTCCTATAATCTCTGTCTCATAAAGCCTTCCCGTTTCCATCAACAGCATTTCGCCGGTATCACCATCATTCACGGAATGTCCTAACGCTCCAAAGGATTGGTCCGTCCGATAAAAGGTCAATGTACCTATTCCTGCCATATCATCCCGCACCCATACTCCCAGCATATACCTCTGCTGCTCTGAAAAAACAGGATCGACTGCCACCTCTATAAAATCTTCTCCCCGATAAAGTCCAATCACCACCGTACGCTGTCCGTTTTCGTGAACCAGCTCTGCCAGCTCCTCCTTTTCCTCCACAGCTGTACCATTTACACTGATAATATAATCTCCCTCTTTTATCATATTTTTTGCCGGACTTTTCTTTGCACCGTTCTTATCCGTAATTTCCCCCATTCCAATCACTAAAATTCCCTTTGTTTTTGCATAAATTCCTATCGGAGAACCTCCTGCAAAAACAGCTTCTTCCTCCACCACTGTCACCGCAATATCCTTTACCGGCAAAATCCCAAACAATTTGCACGTCACATAATAAGAAGGTTCTGTATCTGTTTTCTCAGCAGTCCTTCCCTCTACAAAAAAAACTTCTGTATCTTCTTCCTTCATCACAACGGATACTGGTACCTCGAAATTATAGTCGATTGTTTCACCTACATTAACATAAAGATGATCCGGCAAAGCATCCCAAAATGTCTTTACTGCAAACAGCAGCACCAAATAAAATCCCGCACCTGAAATTAATTTGAAAAAAGCAACCTTTGTTTTCATCCCGTATACCTCTCAAAGTAAAAACTTTTTGTAAATTAAAAAAGAGACGCACCGTATGTACAATGCTGTCTCTTTTATTATGGTTCTTTTTTCTATTTTCAATCCTGTTTTACTTTGACAGATAATGGATTTTTATTTTTTCTCTAAAGCCAATTCCCTCATCTCTCTCGCGCTTTCACGCACCTTATCTGTAATTTCCACACCGCCAAGCATACGGCACAATTCATCTACACTTTCGCTTTCATTCAGTAATCGGATTTTCGAAACAGTTGTACTGTTCTCGACCGACTTTTCAATCAGGTAATGTGCATCTGCCATAGCAGCAATCTGAGGTAAATGCGTAATGCAGATAATCTGGTGATTCCGTCCTAATGTATTCATTTTTTCTGATACCATTTGAGCTGTTCTTCCACTGATACCACTATCGATTTCATCAAAAATCAAGGTTTCAATTGCATCGTTATCTGCCAATATCGTCTTAATTGCCAGCATAATACGAGACAATTCACCACCGGAAGCCACCTTGCCAAGCGCTCTTACCGGTTCTCCCGGATTTGTCGAAATTAAAAACTCTGCCTCGTCCAGACCATTTCCGGTATAATTTCCCAGCTCCGAAAACTGCATTTCAAACTGTACATCCAAGAAATTCAAGTCCTGCAGCGCCTGTCTTACTTCACGAACTAAATTTACCGCATTTTTCTGGCGAATATCGGAAACCTCCAATGAAATCTGACGCAGCTTTTGTTCTGCCTCAGTTGTCTTTCCTTTTAGCTGACTTAAATATACATCATAGTCCTGCAATTTCGCTAAACGTGCTTCCTTTTCCTCTAACGCCTGCAAAACAGCAGCAATCGACTTTCCATACTTACTCTTTAAATGATTGATTTCATCCAAACGTTTTTCCAGTTCATAAAAGGTCTCATCATCAAACTCTGTTTCATCGATATAATCTGCAATTTCCCGATTGAAATCATTCAGCAGATTATCAATTTCCAATATCTGCTGTTCCAGCTCCTTCACCTTTTCATCGTAGGCAGAAGCAGCAGAAAGCTCTTTTAATGCCCTCGACGCTAAATCAGAAGCATTTTCCCCGCCGTTTCCTGAATATTGATAAGCTAACTGAAGAGCTTCCATTATTTTCTTGCCATTCAGGTAACGTTTATATTCCTCTTCAATAAGATTGTCTTCATTCTCCTGAAGCTTTGCCTCTGCTATTTCTTTAATTTCATATTCTAAAAAGGACACTTCCCGAAGCCGTTCTTCTTCACCTACATCTGCCTGTTTCAACTCTTCCAGCAAACCTTTATATATAGTATATGCTTCCTTTAACTCTTCTTTTTTTCCCTGCAATGCTTCTTTTGCATATTCATCCAGAATCTCTAAATGCTTCTTTTTATGCAGAAGTGACTGATGCTCATGCTGGCCATGAATATCTATCAATATCGCAGCCACTTCTCTTATTTTCGATACAGGAACACTCTCCCCATTAATTTTCGCTACGCCGCGTCCATTGGTAATCTTACGGCTTAAAATCACATAGTCATCCTCTGGAATAACATCCATTTCTGCCAAAACAGCCTTCTGTGCCTCGTTTTCAACAGAAAATACCAGCTCTACCAAAGCACTTTCTCCATTTTCGCGCAGCATTTCCTTTTGTACTTTTTCTCCTAACGCTAAATTAATGGAACCGATAATGATGGATTTTCCGGCACCTGTTTCACCGGAAAGAATATTCAAGCCCTCTTTAAAATCCACCTCTGTTTCATCAATCAACGCCAAATTTTTCACATGCAGATTTTGTAACATATAATCTCCTTCTACTTTCCCCGAAGTTGATCCTTACTCTTCTATAAATTTTCTTAATTTATCAATGACGCGAATAGCATCCTCTGTACTGCGGGCAGCACACATAATCGTATCATCCCCAGCAATCGTTCCAACGATCTCATGCAATTGCAGGGCATCTAATGCTGCCGCTACTGCCATTGCCATTCCTGAAACGGTTTTAACAACCAGAAGGTTCTGTGCAATATCCATAGAAATAAAGCCATCCCGGAAAATACGCTCATATTTTTGAGATAAATCCTCATTCGTTTCCAATAGCGCAATATACTTTTGCCTTCCATTGGTCAAAGACACTTTTGTCAGCTTTAATTCCCGGATGTCTCTGGATACTGTAGCCTGTGTCACCTGGTATCCTTCCTGTTCCAGATAAGCAGATAAATCTTCTTGTGTCTCTATTTCATATTTTTTTATCAGCTCTAAAATCTTGGTCTGACGTCTCGTTTTCATTGATTATACCTCATTTTAAGCCTAATGCATTGCTATGAATAAGCCTGCATTTTTCTTCTTAAAATCTCTAAAAAACTCTCTTCACTTAATTTACAGATTCTAACTACCGCATTTGCACGTTTAATTACAAATTTATCTCCTACCTTTAAACGTTCAATTCCGTCCCCATCAAAGCTTACTAAAGCAGATTCATCCTTTTCTATTCTTCTGCATCCCACTTCAATCATAACTTCCTCATCTGCACCAATTACAATACTTTTGGTATTCAGATTATGGGCATTAATCGGAGTCAATAACAACATACTTGCCTTAGGATCTATAATTGGTCCTCCGGCAGACATATTATAACCGGTAGATCCGGTAGGTGTAGATACAATCATCCCATCTCCATGAAAGGTATGCAGATATTTTCCATTTACTGATACAATCAGATTCAAAATAGACAGGCTTCCTGTATTATGAATTGTGATTTCATTTAATGCCACCCGTTCCTTTGTATGCTCTCCATGCATCACACCATGCCCTGTAAGCAGCATTCGGTCTTCTATCATATAATCTTCCTGCATAAGCTGTTTTATGGCCTCAAATATATCTTTTGCCTCCAACTCACACAAATATCCCACTGTTCCCAAATTCACTCCAATTAATGGTATATTGCACTGTACCAGTTTTGTTGCGGCACGAATCAGAGTTCCATCTCCACCTAATACAAAGATACATTCTGTCTCTTTCGGAATGCTTTCTACCGTTAATAAATATTCCTCTGTCCGCTTACCTTCCAGCGCAAATGTCCCGCAGCTGCCACCCTGTTCTTCTATAAAATCTTGCATCTGCTTTGTTAATTCCAGTTCTTTATCTTTCTGTGAATTTGTAATAATAAAAAAATGTTTCATTCTATTTATCCAATTCTCCGTGAGCAGCCTCCACTACAACGTGAACATCTACCACTTTTTTTCTCTCTTCGTTATTTATCTCACATTTTCGGATATACACCAAATATTCAATATTCCCTTCCGGTCCTTTAATCGGTGAATATTCTAAATTCAAAATTTCAAATCCAATTTCCTTTGCAAAATCAATTACTTTAAAAATGACCTCTTCATGTACAGCCTTATCTCTGACAACACCTTTTTTACCGACTTTTTCTCTTCCGGCTTCAAATTGAGGCTTAATCAGACAGACCATTTCTCCATTCTCTGTCAGCAGCTCTCTGGCAGGTCCTAATACTTTCGTTAAAGAAATAAAAGACACATCCACCGATGCAAAATCCAGCTTATCTGCAATATGTTCCGGTGTCACATAACGAATATTCGTCTTCTCCATGCAGACTACCCGCTCGTCCTGTCTTAACTTCCATGCAAACTGCCCATAGCCTACATCCACTGCATATACCTTTTTGGCACCGTTTTGCAGCATACAGTCTGTAAAGCCGCCTGTAGAAGCACCGATATCCATACACACCTTGCCATCTAACACAATCCCAAAATGTGTCATCGCCTTTTCAAGCTTTAGACCGCCACGGCTTACATATTTTAGTGTATTTCCTTTAATCTCAATTTCAACACTTTCATCAAACATGGTTCCGGCTTTGTCTTCCCGGTTATTTCCGATGAAAACATTTCCTTCCATAATCATAGCCTTCGCCTTTTCTCTGGAAGGTGCCAGTCCCCGCTGTACCAATAGTACATCCAATCTTTCTTTCATAACTCCTCTTTCTCGTTACTGTATACTCCGCTCTTAGTAACGATTGATTTCTCATATGCCTGTATTGTACGGTTTACAATACTTTCTGCATCAATTCCCACTTCTTTTCTTAAAATGTCCACATTGCCATGCTCCACATAATCATCCGGAATCGCAATATTCAATACCCTAATCTCTCTCTGTTCAGTCTGTTGATAATACTCTGTTACGTGCTCACCCATACTGCCATTAATTACATTTTCTTCCATCGTAACAATCAGCTTATGATTTTCCGCTGCCGCATCTAAGGCTTCTGTATCTAAAGGTTTTGCAAATCGGGCATTAATCAGACTGCATGCATATCCCTGTTCTTTTAATGCATCCCGCACAAATTCTGCTGTTTTTACCATCGAACCTAATGCAAATAAAACAATCTCTGATTCTTTATAAATCCATTCGCTTTTTCCATAGACGATTGGTTCACGATAGACTTCTAAACCATCGTAAGCCTCTCCTCTTGGATAGCGTACTGCAATCGGCGAAGCAAAATCTACCGCAAACTTCACCATATCGGAAAGCTCCCATTTATTTTTCGGAGCCATAATTGTCATATTTGGTATGGTAGACAAATAAGAAATATCAAAAATCCCCTGATGTGTCTCACCATCACTTCCAACTAATCCCGCACGATCAATCGCAAATACCACCGGAAGATTCTGAATACATACGTCATGCAGAATCTGATCATAAGCTCTTTGCAGGAAAGAAGAATACACCGCAAAAATCGGTTTTAATCCTGCTGCTGCCAAACCTGCTGCAAAAGTCACAGCATGCTCCTCTGCAATTCCCACATCAAAGAATCGTTCCGGAAACATATTGCGAAATCGTTTTAATCCTGTTCCATCTGCCATAGCGGCTGTTACCGCTACTACCTTTTCATCCCTGTCACCAAGCTTTCGCATAACAGTAGAGAAAATATCTGTATAATTGGCTTTCATCCGCTTCTTCTTTGGAAGTCCTGTCTCGATATCAAATGGCTCTGTACCATGAAAACGTGCCGGATGACGTTCTGCCGGTGCATAACCGGCTCCTTTATGTGTCATAACATGAACCAATACCGGTCCCTCCACATTCATTGCTTCTTTTAAAAGCTTTTCTATACCATGCAGATCACTGCCGTCTACCGGTCCTAAATACATGATTCCCATTTCTTCAAACAGCATTCCCGGTATTAAGAACTGTTTAATACCACTCTTCGTTTTTCGAATGCGCTTTACCATTCGCTCCCCATAAACCGGAATCTTATTCAAAGAATTCATTACATTATTTTTCAAATCCAGATAGGCATCTGCGGTACGAAAACCTGCCAGATAACTGGACATACCGCCTACATTTTCTGAAATGGACATATTATTATCATTCAAAATAATAATAAAATTGCTTTTCAGTGCTGCTGCATTATTCAATGCCTCAAAAGCCATACCGCCTGTCAAGGCTCCATCTCCAATAACCGAAACCACCTTATAATCTTCGCCTATAATTTCTCTGGCATGGGCATATCCTAAACCTGCTGAAATAGAAGTAGAACTGTGTCCTGTATCAAAACTGTCACAGTCACTTTCCTTTCGTTTTGGAAAACCACTCATACCGCCATATTTGCGCAGCTCATCAAAACCCGCTTTTCTTCCGGTTAAAATTTTATGCGTATAAGACTGGTGTCCCACATCCCATATAATTTTATCCTTCGGAAAATCAAGTGCCAGATGAAGTGCCATCGTCAACTCCACTACACCTAAATTTGAGGCAAGATGCCCGCCTGTTATTGATATTTTATTTATTAAAAATTCCCGAATCTCTTCTGCCAATAATTTTAGTTCTTCTTCATTGAGATTCTTGATATCATTTGCTTCATTAATCTTTTCTAATACCATACTTTGGTACCTCTTTGCTTCTTGTTACTTTTCTCTTGAAATTAAGTATAACAATAATTTATTTAAAAATTCATTTTTTACTGTAAGAGAATTCATATGTGTGACTGCCTGTTCTGTAATCGCAGCTACATCCTCTTTTGCTTTTTCTAATCCTTCAAAGGTTACATATGTAAACTTTAAATTCTTTTCATCACTTCCGATTGGTTTTCCCAATACTTCTGCTGTACTTGTCACATCCAATATATCATCCTGAATTTGGAATGCCAGACCGATTTCTCCTGCCACAGCTTCCACAATCTGTTGCTCTTTCTCAGATGCACCTGCAAGAATTGCTCCGATTACCATAGAAGCTTCCATTAACGCACCTGTTTTCAAACGGTAAATAAAATCCAGCTTATCCTTTGTCATTTCATTCGTGCCTTCAGACTCTATATCTACCACCTGACCGCCTATCATACCATAAATTCCGGATTTTTTCGCCAAAACCTGCAAAGCCTTTCCAATATTGGCATTTCCCGACTCCATATCAAATGCTTGCAAAGCAGTTTCGAAAGCAAAATTAAGCAGTGCATCTCCTGCCAAAATACCCATCGCTTCTCCGTAAACTGCATGCGTTGTCTTTTTTCCTCTGCGGTACTCATCATTGTCCATTGCCGGCAAGTCATCATGTACCAGCGAATAGGTATGAATCATTTCAATCGCTGCCATAAATGGCTCCACTACCTTAGATGTTCCGCCAAATAAACGATATGTTTCTAACATTAGCATAGGTCTAAGACGCTTTCCACCTGCCAATACACTATAATTCATAGCTTCCATAATTGTTTTCTGATAGTCCTCTTCCTTTGGAAGATATGCTGTGATTATCTGTTCAATTTCTGCTGCCCTTCTATTTATTTCAGACTTTATATTCATAATTAGCCCCCATCTGATTAAAAATCTGTTAATTCCCCATTTTGATTTAATATCTGCATTTTCTTTTCGACTTCATCTAACATCTGATTACAATGTTTTAATTGTTCGATTCCTGCCTGATATAGTCTAAAAGATTCATCCAGAGAAACCTCCGGTTCCTCCATCTTACGGATAATCTCCTCTATCTGGCTAAGCTTTCCCTCTAAAGATTCTTCTTTCTTCTCTGTCATGCTTTCCTATTACACCTTTCCTAATCAGGCAAACCTTGAATTTCGGTTACTTCTGCCTTTAATCTGCCCTTTAATAAATGAATCGTTACTTCGTCTCCGCAATTTATCTGTTCTGCACTTATTACTGCTTTTTTGTCCTGACTTTCCACATAAGCATAACCACTGCTAAGCTTACGAAGCGGTGACATACGTTCCATCCGCTCTGCCAAAATAGCGGTGCGATGCTTCTTCTCAGAAAAAATACGCTGCATCCGCTGTTCTATCTTCTGCTCTAATTCCGATATATACATACGATTTTCCCGCAGTCTGTTTTCAGGTGAAAGCTTTTGCACGCGCATTTGTATTGCCTGCAGCTGCATACGGCTGATACTCACCTTCTGCGTCATATTCTGGTACAGTCTTCTTTGCAGATTTTGTAACTGTTCTTCCATAATCCGATAGTCAAATACCGCTAATTCCGCTGCTGCTGACGGAGTCGGCGCTCTCATATCTGCAACAAAATCTGCAATTGTAGTATCTGTTTCGTGCCCTACTGCTGAAATAATCGGTGTATTACAGTTAAAAATTGCCCTGGCAACCTCTTCTTCATTAAAAGCCCACAAATCTTCTATTGAACCGCCGCCCCGGCCTACAATCATCACATCCAGCCCCATCCGATCCAGTGCTTCTATTCCATTTATGATGCTGGACACAGCGCCATCTCCCTGTACTAGTGCCGGATATAAAATCAGCTGAACATAAGGATTTCTTCTAGCGGCAATATTTCGGATATCCTGTACTGCCGCTCCGGTCGGCGCAGTTACAACACCTACACGTTTTGCATATTGGGGAATCGGCTTTTTATATTCCGGAGCAAACATCCCCATTTCTTCCAATTCCCGTTTTAAGGCTTCAAAGCGCAAATACAAATTACCAGCCCCATCCAGTTCAATCTCTCTGGCATAGAGCTGATACTTTCCATCCCGTTCATATATCTCAACGGAACCAGTGACAATTACATTGTCTCCCTCTTTCATAGTAAACTTAAGCCCTCTGCGGTTTCCTGCAAACATGACTGCATTTAAGGTTCCTGTTTTATCCTTTAATGTAAAATAGATATGCCCGGATGTATGATATTTACAGTTCGATACTTCTCCCTTGATACAGATACGCTGCATCATAAAATCCTGTGCAAACATATTTTTAATGTATGCATTTACCTGTCCAACTGAATAAACATTTTTCATCATGCTAATTTTGCTAACACTCCATTTACAAATGCCGGTGAATCATCTGAGCCATACTGTTTTGCAAGCTCAATTGCTTCATTAATTGCAACTTTTACCGGAATATCTTCCTCATATTTCATCTCATAAACTGCCAGACGAATCAAAGTAAGATCTACCTTTGCCATACGGCTTACTTTCCAGCCCTTTGATACCTCGCCAATTGCCGTATCAATCTCTTCTAATTTCGCAACAATATTTTTGAATTTATTCACAATATAGTCCGCATCCTTTTCTGTGCAGTCCTCTAACTGTTCTCTATATAATGCAATCTGCTCATTTACTTCTTCTGCATTATGAAATTCTACGCGAAACAACATTAAAAAAACTTGTTCTCTTAATCCTCTTCTTGTCATTTTTCTATCTCCTATTTAAAAGAATGTGCTTTTGGCACATTTTTGCTAAGTAAAGTAAAAAGAATGTGCCAAAGGCACATTCCGCGCCGAGCGCGGTCGCTTGCGACAAACTTCTTCTTCGCGCGAGTGCGCATCATCGCACGAAGTGCTTTTTTATTCTATAGGAAAGTCAACACTTTCTTACTTTAATACAACAAGTTCTTTCCTATAGAATAAAAAAGGATGCCCTTGGACATCCTTTTCATCATTCGCAACTGTTCTGTTACATTTCTCGGTAACTATTCAGTACCTTCCTAGTTACGATTCGCAAATGCATGAAAATCAGCATTCGCTGATGGGATTTGCTCACATCCGAATCACTTTCTCATGGTCTGTGCAGTAAATGCACAGACCTGCTAAACAGTTACATTTCTTCTTTCATTGTCAAAGGTCTATTTGTCCTTACCCATATCAACAGATGCAATGTGTACATTC
>CAYYZV010000033.1:0-16271 GCA_964476275.1 uncultured Roseburia sp. | reverse complement strand
GAAAGGTAATAAATAATATGACAAGACGGGAAAAAGCAGAAGGTTTATTTTTGGAAGGTTACAATTGTTCGCAGGCAGTACTGATTGCATTTGAGGATTTACATGGATTAGACAGGGAGACAGCAGCAAGACTGGCATCTTCTTTTGGCGGCGGTATGGGACGGCTTCGTGAAGTGTGCGGCGGTGTATCTGGAATGTTTATGGTGGCGGGCTTGTTGTATGGTTATGATGACCCAAAGGCGAAGGAAGAAAAGTCGGAGCATTATACCAGAATTCAGAAGCTGGCAGCTGATTTTACAGCAGAGAATGGTTCCATTGTATGTCGTGAATTGCTTGGACTGACAGAAAAGAAACAGGCACCGACACCGGAAGAGAGAACTACAGAATATTATAAAAAACGGCCATGCAAAACGATAGTAGGCATGGCCGCAGAGATGATGGATAATTATATAAAAGAATATCCGATTAGGTAAAAGCTGCCTGTAATCTTGCTTTAAATGGCAGGAAGAAAAGATAGCAGATGATACCATATAGTAACCCAAAGCTGGAGGTGTATAAGGAAATGTTCATGGCTTCTGTGGCAAGCTCTATGCCAAAGCATGAGAGCATGGTCGCACCGAAACCGATAACTGAGGTAAGAATACCTGTTCCAAGCAGGGTACTGCTTGCCAAAGAAAGTGCTGCATAGGATTTACGGATATCTTCTTCTGTAGGATTTTTTTCTCTTCCGGCTGTGATTTTAAAAGCCAGCAGAAAGGATTTGCCAAGCTTTGCAGCCAGCAGGAAAAAAACAGTAACGAGAAGCATAAAAAGCATAATATTTCCATCGATAAATGTGCCCTTACTTTTAAAGGAGAGACCAAAACTTGAAAAAAGTGTGAACCATACAGCGGCTGCTAAGGTGATACTGGTAATAATAATTGTAGAAAAGGAATGGTTATTTTTCTTAAGTGTTTCTTTTTCCTGCATTAAATTCATGATATGTTCCTCCGCTTTCTGTGGATAGGCAGTTTTTGACAGACGCTCGCCGGATAAAAGTTCATTGATGCTGATATGTAAGGTTTCGCATAAAGGCAGAATTAGAGACAATTCCGGCATGCCTTTGCCACACTCCCATTTAGAAATGGTTTTATTACTTACACTTAAGGCATCAGCGAGCTGCTGCTGTGTCAGTTCCTGTTCTTTTCGCAGTTCTGCGATAAATTTTCCGATTTTTTCCTGATTCAAGATAAATGCTCCTTTCGATTTGTCTTATAGAATTTACTGTTATCAGCATAATAGAAAAATATTATTTTGGAAACTTTTTTTCCGTAGAATACATTCTACGGATCGTAGATTTGGTATTCTCGGTAAAAATAGAAAAAGCCGGAGTGTGAATCCGACTTTCTGTATCTATATAGGCGGTGATTGAAAATTGCCGCCTGCGCCACACGCGGTCACGAAGTGACATATTCCTTGTTCGCGTGTGTGCATCCCCCGGAGGGCTATATATTTGGCGAAGTTTTTTATCGCCGAATATATATGAATATTAAATTTCAAAACCAATCATTAATCCGCCTTTTTCAGCATAGAAGCTGCAAAGGGCACCCGTTTTATCAATAACAACCTTGGCATTTGGGAATTCGGCCAAAACCATTTCCTTTAAAGCAGCAGGAGTTTTTGCATTAAAGCAGTGATCAATTAAAAGCTTACCGCCTTTATATCCGGCTTTCTTCATGTTACTAAAGATAGTAGAAAGAGTTTTCTTTTCTCCACGGCATTTATCAGTAGGATGCAGCTGTCCCTCTTCACTTACATCACCCACCATACGAAGTCCGACCAAGCTGGCAATTTTAGCAACTGCCGGGCTTACACGGCCATTATTTGCGAGGTTGTGTAAAGATTCTAATGAGAAAATTAAAGAAGTATGCTTTTCTTTATATTCCTGAACTTCTTTACAGATAGTTTCAAATTCTTTTCCTTCGAGGACAAGTTCTTTGATTTTTTCCAGATGAAGCTTCATTTCGGCACCGGCTGTATAAGAATCTAATACAAATACTTTTGCACCAGGATTCTCTTCTTCATATTGCTGCTTTGCAGTCATTGCTGCATTATAGCTTCCGGACAAGGTACTGATAATTGTAACACAATATATTTCGTCATAGCCCTCAAAGGCATTTAAATAATCACCTACTCCAGGACAGGCTGTTCCGGAACGGCCCTTGTAAGAACTTAATTCATCTACCATTGCGGTAACATCTAAATCGGTAGTATCTACATATTCCTTTTCGTTGGTAATGATTCTTAATGGAACTGATTCAAAGTCTACACCGTCCATTGCAAACATGTTTGATGCAGAGTCTGTAATAATTTTGACTTTCATGAGTCGTTTTCCTTTCTCGTAAAAATAGTATTTAATAAAATTCCATATGGTTTTTAAAACTACATTATCTATTTAAGGGTACTATATAAATATCGAGATGTCAAGGAAAATACACAAAATATAGGAAAATGCGGAAAAAGAATGTAAAATAAAAATAGAGATTAACAAAATATTGAGATTTCAAGAACATTTCTTAAAAACTCCCAAACCAGAGTGTAAGAAAATGGTAAAAAGCCATTATCCTTAAACTAAATGATATTGAAGGATAACGGCTTTTTTATTTTTATAACAATTTGGAAAAATCAATTTTGAGCTCTGGATATGTCATGGAATTTACAATGTCAGTAAAGGAATATTCATTTATATCTTCTGTTTTAAAATCATATGTCAGAATACGATTTTTGGCTCTATCTACAATCCAGTATTCGCCTACACCGGCGGTGCGGTATTTGAATAATTTTATCAAGTAATCCATGCGCTTGCTGCTTGGAGAGACGATTTCGATAATCCAGTCAGGTGCACCGACGCAGCCGGCATCACTTAGCTTATTTGGATCACAAATAATGGATAAATCCGGTTCGACATAGGTTTTATTATCCGCATTTAAAAATACGGCAAATGGGGCAGGATAAATTTTACAGGCACCCTTATTAGAATGAATATAATTGGAAATAATTCTGTAAAGTTCACCTGCCAGTTCCTGATGCATTCGGTTTGGTGGAGCCATATCGTAAATTTTTCCATCAATTAATTCAGCACGCTGTCCTTCCGGCAGAGCATAGATATAATCAGTTGTATAAGATTCTGGTTTTGGTAATGGCATAGCACGCACCTCCTCTTTTCTTAAAAATAGCATAAATAATAATAATGGTCAATAAAAAGTAACTGGTATATATAAGGGAAATAAGCTATACTATAGTTATTTAAAATACACACAAAAGAGCGGAGCAGAAGAATGAATCTGAACAGTTATTTCACAAAAACCATTTTAGAAAGAGGCCGCAAGTATCAGAAAAGAGGTTTGGTACAAAAGGTACAGAAATTTGATGATAAATATACGGCAGAGGTAGTAGGTTCTATGCCGTATCAGGTAAGCATTTGGAAAAAGGCCAATCGTCAATTAGGAATGTCTTGTACCTGTCCGTATGCGGAGGGAGGAAGCAGATGTAAGCATATGGCGGCGGTATGTCTGGAATTAGGTAATTTGCTGGATGATGGAAGTATCATGCCGCAAAAAGCAGTAAAGCCAAAGCCTGTGAATGAAAGGGTATATCCGTTTTCGGCAAAAAATAAAACGGGCGAAGAAGAGTATACATATTTTGATTTGTCAGTCATGACACAGGACATCAAAATCATGAGAAATGATTTGGAAGCAGCTCAGAAAATGATAGAAAAAGGAACCATACTGTTAAAAAAAGTTGAAGTTGGCTATAGAGGGCAGTATGGAGTAAGACCGGTTTTGGGCGGTACAGCAACAGCAGTGTATCAGACAGCTTCTGTAGAGGCTCCGGTTATTATAGATTTCTCAGCAGGCAGCATATTGGCTGCGGATTGTGAGGTGCCGCGGTGTAACTATTATTATGACAGTAATTATTATTACAGTAAAAAAGAATTATGTCAGCATCAGATAGCGGTGCTTTTGCTGCTGGCAGAATATATAGATAAATACAATCCGGGGGATAATACGGATTTTGACGCAGTCATGTTAATGAGACGTTACCAGCAGATGAACCGGAATCAGATGGTAGGTTCGGTCAGTGAAGTTGTAGAAGATGTTCATTTAGAGCCGCGTCTTGAAAGCTGTGGAGACAGCTTGAAATTATCATTTCGTACCGGAATCAGTAAATTATTCGTGGTGAAAAATCTCACAGAATTTGTGCAGAATATAGAAGAGAAACAGACACAGAAATATGGAAAAAGTACAGAAATTGATTTTAATATTCATAGAATTCATGAGGATTCAAAGGAATATTATTACTATGTGCGAAAGATTGTAAGAGAAGAACAGAGGCGGTATGAAAACAGTGAATTTTTTCCTTATGATAAACCGGAGATTGGAAGCAGTATATCGCTGTATGGAAGCAGACTGGATGATTTTTATGAGTTAATTTTGAGAAAAGATGAAAAGGTTTCTTATACAGATAAGCTGACAAGTGAAAAAGGAATGACTTTGACTGCAAGGGAAAAGAACCCTGTAATTAAAATGGATATAAAAGGAATTTTCAATAGAAATAAAGTTTTTACGGGAATAAAGGCAGTTGGAGACTTTCCAACGATGTATAGCGGAGAAAATAGCTATTATTTTATGGAGCAGCCTTATTTCAACAGGATGAGTGCAGAAGCAGCAGAGGTTTTGGAGCCATTAATTGAAATGAGAGAGGAAAGATTCATACAGTTTGCTGTTGGCAGAAAATCCTTGTCTGATTTTTATTACCACACGATGCCGCTGTTAAGTCCTTATATTGATTTTAAAGAAGAAAAAAGAAATCTGATTGAAACGTATCTTCCGCCAAAAGCAGAGTTTCAATTTTATCTGGATGCAGAAACAGATGGGATTACTTGTGAGGCCAAAGTCGTTTATGGAGAAAATACGTATCCGTTAATGGAACGCATGTCAAAACCGGTGCAGGCAGGAGAAGTGCAGGACATCAATGCTGAGGCAGAAGCAGTATTTCACATTACACGCTATTTTAATAATGTGGATAAGAAACGTGGATTATTTTTGTGTGAAAATGAGCCGGAAGCGGTTTTTGCTGTATTAGAAAATGGGATTAAGGAGCTTCTGACGATTGGACAAGTATTTTCCACTGAGCGTTTAAAAAATATCAATGTATATAAGAAAACTCCTTTGAAGGTTGGTGTATCGTTAGAAAGCGGAATTATGAATCTTAAAATTTCTTCGGAAGAATTTTCAAATCAAGAGCTTTTGGATATTCTGGCAAGTTATCGAAAGAAAAAGAAATATCACCGGCTTAAAAACGGAGACTTTTTGAATATTGAGGATGAAAATCTGGAAATGCTTGCTGGTATGGTGGATACACTGCATGTTTCTTCAAAGGAATTTTTAAAAGGAAATATAAAAATTCCAGCATATCGGGCGTTGTATTTAGACAAGCTTTTAGAGAAAAATGAATCCTTATATGTAGAGCGTGATAAACATTTTAAAGCATTAATAAAAGAATTTAAAACCATCGCAGATTCTGATTTTGAATTACCGGAAAATTTGCAGAGAGTAATGCGAAACTACCAGACAACCGGTTACCGTTGGTTAAGAACCTTAGATGCATATGGTTTTGGCGGAATTTTAGCAGATGATATGGGTCTGGGAAAAACGTTACAGATGATTTCTGTTTTACAGGCAGCAAAGGAAGAAGGAAAAAAAGGGACATCTTTGATTGTTACACCGGCTTCACTGGTATATAACTGGCAGGAAGAATTTAAGCAGTTTGCACCGGATATGAATACATTGGTCGTTAGTGGTACGCAGTCAGAACGGGGAGGTTTGTTAAAAGATTATCAAATGTATGACGTGTTGATTACGTCTTATGATTTGTTAAAAAGAGATATTGACAAATATGAAGATGCAAAATTTTTGTATCAAGTGATAGATGAGGCACAGTATATTAAAAATCATACGACAGCAGCTGCAAAGGCTGTAAAGTGTATTAACAGTCAGACGAAGTATGCTTTGACTGGAACACCGATTGAGAATCGCTTAAGTGAGCTGTGGAGTATTTTTGATTATCTGATGCCTGGCTTTCTTTATGGTTATGAGACTTTTCGTAAAGAATTAGAAACGCCTGTGACGAAAAATAAAGATGAAGTAGCAAGTGAACGTTTGAAAAAAATGGTTTCACCATTTATTCTGCGCCGCTTGAAGCAGGATGTACTAAAAGATTTGCCGGAAAAACTGGAAGAAATACAGTTTGCCCGTTTTGATGCGAAACAGCAGCAGGTTTATGACGGCCAGGTTGTGCATATGAAAGAAATGCTGGCAAAACAAAGCGGAGAAGATTTTGAGAAAAATAAACTGCAGGTATTGGCTGAACTGACAAGGCTGCGTCAGATATGCTGTGATCCATCCTTATTATTTGAAAATTATAACGGAGAATCGGCAAAGAGACAGGCATGCATGGATTTGATAAAAAGTGCTATCGAGGGAGAACACCGTATCCTTTTATTTTCACAGTTTACGTCAATGCTGGCATTGTTAGAAGAAAGCTTAAAGGCAGAAGGGATTGCATATTATAAAATTACAGGTTCTACGCCAAAAGAAGAACGAATCCGTCTGGTGAAGCAGTTTAACGAAGGAACAATTCCGGTTTTTTTGATTTCGTTAAAAGCCGGTGGAACTGGGTTGAATTTAACAGGCGCAGATGTAGTCATTCATTATGACCCGTGGTGGAATCAGGCAGTGCAGAATCAGGCGACAGACCGTGCGCACCGTATTGGACAGAAAAAGGTAGTAACCGTTTATAAATTGATTATGAAGGATTCGATTGAGGAAAAGATTGTGCATTTGCAGGAAGCAAAGAAGAATCTGGCAGATGAAATTTTAAGCGGAGAGAATGGCGGGCTGGCTCAAATGTCAAAGGAAGATTTACTGGCATTATTATAAAAATACGTAAAAACCCGGTAAGGTAAGTATGCGGAGTTTTTACATATTTTCTGAGTATCAGTGAAATACTATACCTCAAAAGAGAAATTTATATAAAAATAACGAGGTATAAGTATGAATCAGATAAATATGAATCAAAGAAAAGTAGTAATAGTAGGCTGTGGTTTTGTAGGAGCTGCAGCCTCCTTTGCGTTAATGGAAAGTGGTCTTTTTACAGAGATGGTGCTGATTGATGCAGACAAGGACCGGGCAGAGGGGGAAGCAATGGATATCAGCCATGGAGTTCCGTTTGCCAGACCAATGAAAATTTATGCAGGAGATTATGATGATATCATAGATGCAGCAATTATTATTATTACAGCAGGAGCAAATCAGAAGCCTGAAGAAACGAGGCTGGATTTAGTGCAGAAGAATGTGGAAATTTATAAAAAAATTATTCCGGAAATTTCGGAACGAAACTATCAGGGGATTATTCTGGTGGTTTCTAATCCGGTGGACATTCTGACGTATGTTACTTTGAAATTGTCCGGATTTGCCTCAAATCGGGTAATTGGTTCTGGAACAGTTTTAGATACAGCAAGATTAAAATATAATGTAGGACAGCATTTAGAAGTAGACAGCCGGAGTGTACATGCATTTATTATTGGAGAACATGGTGACAGCGAACTTGCGGTGTGGAGCAGTGCCACGATTTCAGGCGTGCCTGTTGATACATTTTGTGAAATGCGCGGTCATTACAATCATGATGCAGCAGAAACACGAATTGCGGAAGAAGTAAAAAATAGTGCCTATGAAATTATTGAAAAGAAAAAAGCAACCTATTTTGGCGTTGCAATGGCAGTCCGAAGAATCTGTGAAGCTATTATAAGAGATGAAGAATCGATTCTGCCGGTATCTAATCTTGTGAACGGCGAGTTTGGCATTTCTGACGTAGCATTAAGTCTTCCTGCAATCGTAAGTGCAAATGGTGTAGAAGAAATAGTACCGATTTCTTTAGATGAAGAAGAGCTGGCAAAGCTGCGGAAATCGGCAGAAACATTAAAGGAAATACGAAAAAATATTTTATAATAATTAGGAAAAATTTCCTATACGAATACTATCTGTTGTGCTATAATGGAACTGTGTTAAATAATTGTCAAAATGTAAAAGCAGGAGTAAAAGAATGCTTCTGCGTTACATAAAACATAAAGTAAAAGGAGAAGACGACTATGGCAAACAGATTTGTGTTAAATGAAACATCTTATCATGGAGCAGGTGCGATTGCAGCAATTGCGACAGAGGCAGCAGGCAGAGGCTTTAAAAAAGCATTTGTATGTTCTGACCCTGACCTTATTAAATTTGGTGTAACCAAAAAGGTTTTAGATGTGCTTGAAGGTGCAGACCTTGTATATGAAGTATATTCCAATATTAAACCAAATCCAACAATTGAAAATGTACAGACGGGTGTAGAAAGCTTCAAATCTTCCGGTGCAGATTACATTATCGCAATTGGCGGCGGTTCTTCTATGGATACAGCAAAAGCAATTGGTATCATTATCACAAATCCGGAGTTTGCAGATGTTGTCAGCTTAGAAGGTGTAGCACCTACTAAGAATCCTTGCGTACCTATTTTTGCAGTTCCAACAACAGCAGGTACCGCAGCAGAGGTTACAATCAACTACGTTATCACAGATGATGCAAAGAACCGTAAAATGGTTTGCGTAGATCCACATGACATTCCGGTAGTAGCATTTGTTGACCCTGAAATGATGAATACAATGCCAAAAGGACTTACCGCAGCAACAGGTATGGATGCTTTAACACATGCGATCGAAGGATATATCACCGCAGGAGCATGGGAATTATCTGATATGTTCCATATTAAAGCGATTGAAATCATTGCACGTTCTTTAAGAGCAGCCGTAAATAATGAGCCGGAAGGAAGAGAAGGCATGGCACTTGGACAGTATGTTGCAGGTATGGGCTTCTCTAACGTAGGTCTTGGTATCGTTCATTCTATGGCACATCCTCTTGGAGCACTTTACGATACACCACACGGCGTTGCAAATGCGATCATTCTTCCAACCGTTATGGAATACAATGCAGAGGCAACAGGTGAAAAATACCGTGAAATTGCAAGAGCAATGGGCGTAGCCGGTGTAGATGCAATGTCACAGGAAGAATACAGAAAAGCCGCAATCGATGCTGTAAAACAGCTTTCAATCGATGTTGGAATTCCTCAGGATTTGAAAGAAATTGTAAAAGAAGAGGATATTCCTTTCCTTGCACAGTCTGCTTATGACGATGCATGCCGTCCGGGTAATCCAAAGGAAACAAGTGTAGAAGACATTACAGCACTTTACAAGAGCTTGTTATAAAATATCAGCGTAATAATAAAATTACATAGTAACTAACGATAAGGAGACACATATTTTCGAAAAAGAAGATAGGTGTCTTCTTTAGCATGTTTTTTCTTTAACAATCTTTAAAAATCTGTTATAATAGAAGCTAATTATTTAGTAGTTTGTTGTAGTCTAAAGGAATAGGAGATGTATATGGGAGAAAGTAAGTTGACGCTGGAAAGCCGAGTGCGTGATCTGTATCAGACACCGGTAGGGCATGATGCATTGGCAAAGGTATTGCTGCAGCTTGGAATATCAGAGAAAATGCTTAATAATGGAATGATATCTGGTCTAAAACTAAAGACATTGGCTGCTCTGACGAAAAGAAAGTTAGGCAAAGATTTTTTTGATGCAGTGCTTAGGCTGGTAAATACAGAAAAAGATGTACCAGTAGTGTCAAAGGGAGCGATTACACATAAGTGGTGGAAAGAAGCCGTTTTTTATCAAATCTATCCGAGAAGTTTTTATGATACGAATGGAGACGGCATCGGAGATTTGCGCGGTATCATCGAAAAATTAGATTATTTGAAGGATTTGGGAGTGGATGCTCTGTGGTTATCTCCAATTTATGATTCCCCAAATGATGATAATGGCTATGACATCAGAGATTATCATAAAATTATGCAGGAATTTGGAACAATGGAGGATTTTGATGAGCTGCTTGAAAAGGTTCATGCGAAGGGAATGCGCCTGATTATGGATTTGGTTATCAACCATACCTCAGACGAGCATGAATGGTTTCAGAAAGCCTTAGCAGATCCGGATTCTGAATATAGAGATTATTATTATTTTAAAAAAGATAATGGCAGTAAGAAAGAGCCGAATAACTGGGTGTCATTCTTCTCCGGTCCGGCATGGAATTATTATAAAGAATCGGATTCCTGGGCATTGCATTTGTTCTCTAAGAAGCAGATGGATTTAAACTGGGAGAATCCAAAGGTAAGAGATGAATTGGTTTCCATGATTAACTGGTGGTTAGACAAAGGCGTGGATGGATTCCGCATGGACGTTATTAATTACATATCAAAGGAACCGGGACTTCCAAATGGAAATGAAGGGATTGGCAGTCTGATGGGATTTCCGGGGATTGAAAAATATTATTATGGACCAAGACTTCATGAGTTTTTACGCGAAGTACAGGAAAAAGCATTTACACCACATGATGCGTTTTCTGTAGGTGAGACACCGGGACTTGGCATGAAAATGTGTCAGCTCGTAACCGGTGAGGAACGAAAAGAACTGGATATGGTATTTTCTTTTGACCATTTAGAGACACCTGGTCATATCCGTATGGAAAAATACCAGTATGATTTGAATTATTACAGAGATTATATGATTGACTGGATGGAGCATTACGGCAATAATTGTTGGATGTCTATTTTCTATAATAATCATGATAATCCGCGTATGATCAGTAAAATTACGGAGGATGAAGCGTACCACAGCCAGCTGGCAAAGCTTTTAGCGGTTATGCAGTTCACATTAAAAGGAACTCCGTTTGTATTTCAGGGAGATGAAATGGGGCTGGCAAATTATCATTTTACTTCTATGAAACAGATTACGGATGTAGAGGCAAAAGGCTACTATGAAGAACAGGTGAAGACAAAACCGGATTGGCTGGTATTCAGTGAAATACAGGCAGGAACCAGAGAACACTGCCGTGTACTGCTCCCATGGAATGAGAAGCTGCCGGATTATCATGCGGGATTAGAGCAGGAAATCAAAGAAGATGTCAGAGAGGTTTATAAGGAACTGATTGCTCTGCGAAAAAATAACGAAGTTCTTATTTATGGTGATTTTGAAGTACTTAACAGTAAAAGGAATCGTTTTGTGTACCGCAGAAAAGCAGGCAGTAAAGAATATGTGATTGAGTGCAATTTTGCAAAAGATTCACAGCAGGCTTTAAAATTGGGAGGTGAATATAAAATGGTTTATCCATCTGTCTTAAGCAAAGGAACAACAAGTTTTCAGGCAGATGTATTAGGTGCATATGAAGCCCGCATTTGGGTAAAGGAGTAAATGTCCACTGCTCTTGCAAGGGCAGTCGTATTTTGCTTCGCAAAACAAGGAGGACACTATGTATCACATTGCAATTGTAGAGGATGAGGCCAGCTTCGCTGCACAATTACAAGAATATTTAAAGCAATATGAAGAAGAAAATGATATTCGGTTTAAAGTATCTGTATTTGAAGATGGTGCGGATATTCTGGCAGATTATCAGCCTTTGTATGATTTGATTCTTTTAGATATTGAGATGCCAAAAGTAAATGGAATGAAGGCGGCAGAACAAATTCGTGAGCAGGATGCAGATGTAACGCTTATGTTTATTACAAATATGGCAAGTTATGCGATTCATGGATATGAGGTTGGAGCATTGGATTTTGTGATGAAGCCAATTAATTATTATATTTTTTCCATGAAATTAACCAGAGCACTGAAACGTATCAGACAAAAGGCACAGCAGGAGCTTCTGCTGACACTGACAGACGGTGTAAAGAAGCTGAATGTACAGCAAATTTATTACGTGGAAGTGCAGAACCGGATGCTTTATTATCATACGGATGAAGGTGTATTTAGGATGAGAGGCACTATGCAGAGTGTAGAGAAGATGTTGACTCCTTATGCATTTGCAAAGTGCAATCACTGGTATATTGTAAATTTAAAGCATGTTTCTGAGGTTCGCAAAACAACTGCTGTGGTAGCAGGGCACGAACTGGAAGTAAGCCGCCGCAACCGTTCTGCATTTTTAAAGGCATTAACGGATTATGTGGGAGGTGGGCCATAATGAAACAGATGCTTTCATTTGTTTTTGTGACTGCTATGTGGCTGAGCACTCTTACATATGTAGGAAAGCTGGAGCGAAGAGAAAAATTTAAATTGAGATTCCTGTTAAGTATAGGGGGATTTTATGCATTATCCTTTTTATGTATAGCTTATACGGCAGGTGATGTACTGACATTGTGGCTTATCTGGCGGATAATTGGCATGCCGGTGCTTGTAGCATTTATTTATAGTTGCTGGCGGCTGTCGTTTTCTCTCAGCATGTATTACGGAATATGGGCGTTTATGTCATGGCATCTGATGTGTGAAATGTGGTGCAGCATGGTTGGATTTCTGAAATATTTGGGAAGAACGCCTGTCTTAGATGAGAGTATTTCCTGTATTTTAGTTTTTGTAATCGGCTATGGTATTATTTATGGAACGTTGGCGCGCTGGATGCCGGAAGACAGTAAGGAGAAGCTTGGACCTCGGCAATTGATTTTGGCAATGATAATTTATATTGCGTTTGAAGTAATTGGGTATATGCCGGGAACGGAAGGTTTTGCGATTGGAACGGGAAGATGGTCTATTATGTATCTGGCACAGCTTTTGCTGGCTGTGATTTTGTATTTGCAGAGCGAGCTGTTTAAAAAGAGTGCGATGCGTGAGGAATTGGCAGTTATGAATATGCTTTGGAAAAAGGAACAGGAGCAGTATGAGCTTTCCAAAGAAGCGATTGCGCTTATTAATCAGAAGTGCCACGATTTGAAGCATCAGATTCGTGCAATCCGTTATATGAATAAAGAAGAAATTGATGCTTATTTAGAAGAGATGGAAGAATCTATTAAAATTTTTGAGTCTATCGTAAAAACAGGAAATGAGGTTTTAGATACCATTTTGACGGAGAAGAGTCTTTATTGTAGGGAACGGGGAATTACAGTTTCCTGTGTAGCAGACGGAAGCCAGATGGGATTTATTAATACAATTGATTTATATGCAATTTTAGGAAATGCATTGGATAATGCAATTGAAGCAGTAGAAAAGTTTCAGGATCAAGGAAAACGACAGATTGATGTCATGATTTATCGTAAGCAGCAGTTTTTGGTGATTAATATCGTGAATCCTACAAAGGAAAAATTAGTCTATGAAGAAGAACTGCCCAGGACAACGAAAAAGGATCGGCTTCATCATGGTTTCGGATTATGGAGCATTCGATATATGGTAAAGAAATATGACGGAAATTTAAATGTATCAGAAGAGGATGGATGTTTCTCTTTAAAGATTTTAATGCCAATACCTGAATGTATTCGGTAATTTGACGAAAAGAGCAGTCCACTTACGTCGTTTTTTGAACCACTTAAGAAAAAACAATTGAAAAAAATATAAAAACCCTGTAGAATTTCGATAATTAGAACTGAAATTCTATGGGGTTTTCTTGTGCAATTGTACAAAACCATCAGAGAAAGGGGGCAAAATGAGAAAAGTACAGAAAATAATGAATGACTGGACGTTTACAAACCCAAGCGGCAAGAAACGTTCGGTAGATTTACCACATACCTGGAACGCACTTGATGGACAGGATGGCGGCAATGATTATTTTCGTGGAACCTGCGTATATGAAAAGACTTTTGCAAAGCCGGCATATAACGCAGACGAGCGTGTGTATCTCCAGTTCCATGGAGTAAACGCAAGTGCCAAAGTAGTTTTAAATGGCGCAGAAGTATGCACACATGACAATGGTTATTCTACTTTCCGTAAGGACGTGACAGAGCTGTTAAAAGATCAGAACGAATTACGTGTAGATGTAGATAACAGTGTGAATGATCGTGTATACCCACAGATGGCAGACTTTACATTCTATGGCGGCATTTATCGTGATGTAGAACTGCTTACTGTATCAGCAGAACATTTTGATTTGGATTATTATGGAGGTCCTGGCATCAAATATGTGACTGAGGTAAACGGAAAGGCTGCAAAAGTGAAAGTTGATACTTACACAAATGCAGCAGATTTAAAAGCAGCAGGTTTAGAAGTGGAGGTTATCTTAAAAGATGCTGAGGGTAAAACGGTAGCATCTGCAAAAGGAACCAGCGTATCATTAGATATTGCGGAAGTTCATCTTTGGGATGGTGTAAAGGACCCATATCTTTATCAGCTGACAGCGCAGTTAAAACGCGGTGCTGATGTAGTAGATGAAATCGGCTGCACTTGCGGTGTAAGAACATTCTATGTTGATCCGGATAAGGGATTCTTCTTGAACGGACGTTCTTATCCACTGCATGGTGTATCCCGTCATCAGGACTGGAAGGGAATCGGTAATGCGATTTCTTACGAACATATGGACCAGGATATGGATTTAATCCGTGAAGTAGGTGCAAATACAGTTCGTTTAGCACATTATCAGCATAATCAGTATTTCTATGATTTATGTGATAAATACGGAATGGTAGTATGGGCAGAAATTCCATACATTTCAAGACATCTTCCAAATGCAAGAGAAAACACATTTTTCCAGATGCGTGAGCTGATTATTCAGAATTATAATCACCCATGTATTATGATGTGGGGTCTATCTAACGAAATTACAATTAAAGTAACCCATAAATCCGATATGCTGGATAATCACCATGAGTTACAGAAACTTGTAAAACAGTTAGACCCAACCAGACCGACAACTATGGCAAACTATGCTATGTGCGGACCGTTTAATCCGGTAACAAAGATTTCTGATATTATTGCATGGAACTTATATTTGGGCTGGTATGTACCGGGTCTGTTCTTAAATGATTTATTTATGAAGTTCTATCATTTTGTATATCCAAAACGTGCATTGGGATATTCTGAGTACGGTGCAGAAGGTATGCCAAATCTTCATTCAGAGAAACCAAAGCGCGGTGATAATACAGAAGAATATCAGAATATTTATCATGAATATATGCTGGAATGTTTCAAACGTCATCCATTTATGTGGGGAAATTACGTATGGAACATGTTTGACTTTGCTGCGGATGCAAGAAATCAGGGCGGCGAACCGGGTATGAACCATAAAGGTTTAGTAACCTTCGATCGTAAGACCAAGAAGGACAGCTTCTACCTTTATAAAGCATACTGGAATAAAGAGGATGCTTTTGTCTATATCGCAGGAAGAAGATTTAAGTATCGTAAATCTGCAAAGCAGACAATTACAGTATATTCAAACCAGAAAGAAGTAGCACTTTATCAGGACGGAAAACTCGTTGAAAGCAAGAAGGGTGAAAACGTGTTTAAGTTCAATGTTACTTTAAAAGATGGTGAGAACAAGTTTGGAGTAAAGACGAAGAACGGATTAAAAGATAAGATCGTTCTTTACAGAACAGACGAGCCTCATCCGGAATATAAAGTACAAAAAGTGGATACGAAGAATTGGATGTAAATTTACAAAGGGGAGAAAATTTAGTAATGGATAAGAAAGAATTCAAGCTTCAGAAAAAAGCCTATAAAAAGGCTAAAAGAAAAGCGACCGGTCTCTGGAAATGGTTATCTATTATCAGTGCGCCGCTTGCAGTTATTTTTACTATAGTGCTTTTTGTCTGTAATATGTTTGACAATACAGTAGCATTATTCGTAGGCGGTACATTTTGGGAATTAGAAAACGAAGATTCAAATTATATCTACTTTGAAGGTGATTTTGAGACAGAGGCTGAAAGAGTAGCAGCAGGTGCTGAAATCGTGAAACAGGTTGAAGCAGAAGGTGCAGCACTTTTAACAAATGATAATGCAGCATTACCACTTGCAGCAGGTTCAAAAGTCAGCTTATTCTCAACATCATCTGTAAACATCGTATATGGTGGTACAGGTTCAGCAAACGTAGATGCTTCTAAATGTGATAACTTAAAAACTGCTTTAGAAAAAGCTGGTTTTGAAGTAAACGGAACATTATGGGACTTCTATGAAACAGGTGCAGCAGCAGAATATACCCGCGGTAATGCAGGCGCGGTAGTACAGGACTCTGCAACAGCAAGCGGCTATGGTTCTGCAGAAATCGTAGAAGCTCCTTGGTCTGTTTATACAGAAGATGTATTAGCTTCTATTGACAACTATGGTGATGCAGCAATTGTTGTTTTATCACGTATCGGTGGTGAAGGTGCAGACAGCTACTTCGATCATACTT
>CAYYZV010000032.1:0-16496 GCA_964476275.1 uncultured Roseburia sp. | reverse complement strand
AATCGAGACTTTTAGTGGAAATGAGATTATTTCCCAGGATTTGCAGGGACACTGGGAGCATGTGGCACCTTGGGGCAAATTATATCGGGCAGATTTGTTTGATGGAATTCGCTATCCAAAATGGGTTGCGTTTGAGGACGAGCAGGTATTTATTCATATTTTTGATAAAGTAGAGATTGCAGCAAGAAGTTCTCAAAAGCTGTATTATTACGTGCAGCACGCAGGCTCACTTATGAATACTGCTTATAGTGAAAAACGCTGTCAGACGTATCTTAAAATGTGGAGAGAACGTATTACCTTTTATCAGGATGGACAGCCGAAGCATAAAGAACTTTATAATTGTGTGCTGCAGGCATATGTAGCGTGGAATGTGCTTTATCTTGCCATGTATGCCCATGAGATGACAAAAGGACAGAAGAAAGAACTGAAAAAAGAAATACGGCGTTATTTTTCTTGTTTGTTTCAAGCACCGCATTTATATAGTAAAAAAGAAAGTATGAAATTAGCAGTAAAATGCGGATTGACCCTGATAAATACAAATATATTAAGAAAGCGGTATATGGATTAAATGAAAAAAATAGCATTGGTATTACCGGAAGTATATCCAATTCCGGCAGTTAAAGGCGGAGCGATTGAAGAACTGGTGACGATCTTAATTGAACAGAATGAAATCGAAAAAAAGGCTGAATTTATCGTGTTTTCTATGGATAACGAGGAGGCCAGAGAAAGAGCAAAGAATTACAGGCATACGAAAATGGTTTATCTTCCAAAGACAAGCTTTACAGACAGATTCGTGAATCGTATTTTGCGTTATAGTAACCGTTTCCTTAAAAATAAAACATTGATAGATATTGCATATTATCGAAGAGTCTTTCAATACTTAAAAGGGCATCCGGCAGATGCGATCGTGGCAGAGGGCGGTTTGTATCACGAAATGCGCCGTTTTTCAGAGGAATTTGGCAAAGAGAAGGTATATCTTCACATTCATCATCATTTATTATGTGAGCCATATATTGATCATATTTATGGAAGTGTGATTGGAATCAGTGATTTTGCTACAAAAGAATGGCTGCGGACAACAAATGATAAAGATGTAAAGGCATATACTGTCTATAATTGTGTGAATGAGGATAAATTTAATAAGAAAATTACTGCAAAGGAACGGGAAGAGCTTCGGAAAGAATTTGGATTTTTAGCAGATGATATCGTTGTCATGTATTGCGGCAGAATTTTGGAAGTAAAGGGTGTTAAAGAATTAGTACAGGCAATTATCAATATAAATGATCCACATATTAAACTGCTTATGATTGGAAGTGCGATTTCCGGTGGAAATGCAGCAACACCATATGTGGCAGAAGTTGAACAGTTGGTAAAACAGGCTGGTGACAGAGTGAAATTTACAGGATATATTGATAATGATAAATTATACCGTTATTATCAATCCGCAGATATACAGGTGATTCCATCATTATGGGAGGAAGCAGCGGGATTAATTGCAATTGAGGGAATGTTATCCGGTCTGCCTTTAATCGTTACGAAATCAGGTGGAATGGTAGAGTATGCCACAGAGGATGTTGCAATACAGGTGGATAGAGAAGGGATTGTGGCGAATTTAGAGCAGGAAATCAAGAAATTAGCCTATGATTCAGAAAAACAGGAACAAATGATAAAAGCATCTTTGAAACAGGCGAAGGTTTTTCCGAAAAAGAGATTTTATGAAGAATTTGTAAAAGTGTTTAAATGATAAAAAATTGGAAGCAATTAGATTGAAAGTGGGTTAAAAGGAAAACAAATGATGAGAATCCTTTGGTATTTGATAATAATATTATTGTATGGCATTGGCGTAACAATATTTATGGTATGCAAATGGGCAAAAGGGACTTTCGATGTGGGGCTGAATGCAATTATTAATACGCTCTTTTCACCATTGAAAGGGACAAGTTCAGATACAGTGATACCGGCAGTGAAGTATTGTCTGCCAGTCGTGCTGGCAGTATTGTTTTTGTGTATCCTATATATTATTTTAGACAATAAATACAGAAATAAAAAAGTACGGGCAGCAGTGACAGTATTAGGTGTGGCCGCTATAGCAGGCTCCTTGTCATATGTTCAGTTATCTTATGATGTAATTGGATATATCGTAACCAGCAGGCAGGAAACATCTGTTTATAAAGAATACTATACAGCTCCGGCTGATGTAACAATTGAAGCTCCGGCTGAAAAGAGAAATCTGCTTTATATTTATTTGGAAAGTATGGAGACTACATATGCTTCGAAAGAAGAGGGCAGTGTGCAGGAAGTAAACTATATACCATTTCTTACTCGGTTGGCAGAAGAAAATGTATCTTTTTCCAATTCAGAGCAGCTTGGGGGGCTTAGACCTGTAAATGGGGCGACATGGACTATGGGAGCATTATTTTCTTCTACAGCAGGGATTCCATTTGCATTCCCGGTAGGAAAAAATGATATGGAAGGAGAATCTGTTTTTGCATCAGGAGTTTATACTTTAGGAGATTTTTTGAAGAGTGAAGGTTATATGCAGGAATTTTTATGTGGTTCTGATGCGACGTTTGCAGGAAGAAGAACCTATTTACAGCAGCATGGAGAATATGAAATATTTGACTTATATACTGCAAGGGAAAAAGGTTATATTCCAGAGGATTATTTTGTATGGTGGGGATTTGAAGATACGATCCTGTACGAAATAGCAAAGGACGAGCTTTTGCGATTATCAGAGATAGGAGAGCCATTTAATTTAACTATGCTCACAGCAGATTTACATCACATCGGTGGATATGAATGTGAATTATGCACGGATGAGTATGAGGATATAACAGCAAATATAGCAGCCTGTTCAGACCGGCAGTTAAATGAATTTATAGAGTGGTGTAGAGAGCAGGATTTTTACGATAACACAACGATAGTTATCGTAGGCGACCATCCAAGAATGGATACGCATCTGGTAGAAGGAATTACTTATGAAGATAGAACCATCTACAATTGCTTTATTAACAGTGCTTGCGAGAAAAAATCAGATACTACAAACCGCGAGGCTACTGTAATTGATTTGTTTCCAACAGTTCTTGCAGCATTAGGCTATGAAATAGAAGGGGAACAGCTGGGAATGGGTGTGAACTTATTTTCAGGGAAAGAAACCTTGTCAGAAGAACTGGGATTTGAATATTTGAATCATGAGTTTGAGAAAAGGTCGAATTATTATGTAAATCGCTTTGCTCCGGAACTCAGCCACCTGGTAGAGGATGAAGAAACAGCTATCTGTACGATTTATTTTGATAAGAATAATTATAACGCGGACGAATATATAGCAAAAGGTGTGGTGGAAGGCTATGACGGAACTTATTCATGGTTAGAGGGTAAGGAAATACCTGTTAGTATTCCAATAAAAAAGAATATAGATAAGGTTCATATTTCAATACATGTAACCGGAGTAGTGGATGCACAATATTATTATATTCTTCAAGGAGAAGAAATTTTATTGGATGGAGCAGTAAATGCTACGGAAGTATTGGAATTTGATGCAGGAGTGGAAGATGGAATGTGTGAGTTTGTATTGAATATACCGAATGCGGTATCTCCGTATGAACTTGGACTTAGTGATGATACCAGAGAGATAACGTTAAAACTTACTCATATAACAGTAAATATAGTAGAAGAACAGGAGGAGTAAGAAAATGGGAGAAATTACATTAGTAACAGACTTCTTTGATATTGGCCGCGGAAATGAGACAGATCAGGTGTTGAGAAAAACAGCTGATAAATATTTGAATGCATTTAAACATTGGGCAAGAATTCAAAATAAACTGATTGTATATACTGATTCTAAAAGTGCAAAGAAGGTTATGGAAATCCGTGAGAGCTTTGGCAGGGGTGAGCAGACGATTATTATTGAAATAGATAATTTGTTTGAACTGGAAGGTGAATTATTCGAGAGAATGAAAAAAGCGGCAGCGAATCCGGCATTTTTAAATTTCCGTTATATTCCACAGGCTTTTTCAAATAATCCGAAATATGATTATCTCTGGATGATGAAGTACTATTTTATGAATGATGCTTATAATAGAGGACTTCTTTCTGAACAGGTAGTGTGGATTGATTTTGGATTTGATCATGGCGGGCTTCGCTATTATTCAGAAGATTTTGATTTCAAATGGGAATACGATTTTGGAGATAAAATAAATATCTTTTGTTTGTATTCACCGGATTCTGTAACAGGAATCGAGACACTTCAGTATTTGGATGATTGCGTAGAAGGAAGTATGCATGGCTTGCCAAGAAAATTAGTACCGACTTTTTGGCAGCTTGTCAGAAATGCAATGGAAGCACTGCTGATGCTGGATTGTGTAGACGATGATCAGCTGCTGGTAATGATGGCATATAAAGCAAGACCTGATTTATTTAAGGTAGAGGTAACAGAATGGCAGATGGCATTAAAGCTGCGTGGCGGAGATCATATGCGGGTAAAGCCAAAACCTCAGCCAAAGCAGGAAAATAAATATAAAAGAGTACTTAGACTTGCAATTCGTAAGTTTATTCCGAATAAAAAGGATCCAAAGAGATTGTATGCAAAACGTTGTTATGATAATGCAGTACGTTTTTATGGAAGATAATCGTATAAAATGGAAAGTAATCGTGTGAAGAAGGAATATTTATGACAAGAAAGATGTTTCAAATATCCAGAATAGCTCTTGTATTGATTACATTTGGTGTGTGTTTGTCCCTTGTATTCGATCAAAGAGTTATGCTGCTGAATGAACATATTTATGAGCGCTGTCTGATTCAGATAGCCGGATTATGTTTATTTTTATGGATTTCCTGTCTGTATGAAAAAAAGAGGAAAGTATTTAGTACAGGATATATATTTTTATTGATAAATGTTTATATCAATAGTACGGTATGTCCCTGCTACTATACGGAAAATCGTTTAGTGGCAATGGAGAGAGATGCATATAATATGCCGGGAGACCATTTTGATATTTATATGCAGGTATATTTTATTTTAATGACAATCGTGTTGATATATCTGTTGTGCATAAAGCATACAACAGACGATATTAAGAGATATGATTTTATTGATTATAAGGATACAGATGATTTTGCAGTATTGGCGGCTTCTGTATTGATTGCATGGCCAGTTATGGAGATGACAGGAGTAAGCGGTGTAATGCTTGTAGCACCGACACTTTGTTATTTTTTTGGCCGTATTATATATTCGAATTATTCCATCTCGCAGGGATTATTCTGTATAGCAGGATTATTGCTTGGTTTGTATGGAATATACCGGGTTTTAGATCAGAGATATCTGGTGATTGAATATATTATGCCTCTACTCCTTGTTTTTTGTGTCTTTGTGGCAGTAAATGACAATCGCGAAAAAGGGAAAAAAGTTGTGCCGCTTTTATGCCTTGGTGTTGTGGCTGTGCTGCTTTATGGAATGGTATCTGAGATTGTAAAATTAAACACCTATTGGAATAAATCTTATAGTTTTGCAACAGAATTTACGAATTTAAAAAGTTACTATGACTTTGCAGCAAATCAGGTATACCGAATTTTTGGTATTTGGACGATATTAGGCGGTAATATTATTGAACATACTATGGTGAATGGATTTTATAATGGAATTACTTATGTGAAAGCATTAGCACCATATCTGGGGTTCGAATATGTAAGCCTCCCGGTTATTTCAGCCAGATATATTTCAGCATCTTATGCACAGCCGGGACTGCTTGCAGAAGGTTATGCAAATTTTGGAATTCTTGGATCGGTAGTAAATATGCTGGTACCATTTGCGCTTGCAGAAATCTGTCTGCAATTCTTTTTGAAAAAAAGAAATGGCTTCTGGCTTTGTATGCTAAGTATTCCATTTGTAAAAGTGCTGTTGGATGGCGGAACGATAAATTCTATTATTGTAGGCGCTGCTTTCTGTATTGTGGTATTTTCACTTTATTTATTGCTGGAATTTTTAGGAATACGAATCAAAAGTATTGAAAATATTCGTATTCGTATATTTAAACGCCAGCGTTATGAAAAAACAGGTAAATTATGAAAAATAGATAAATTTCGAAAACAAATAAATTCGGAGGAGTTTCGTGGATAAAGTATCAATCATTATACCGGTTTATAATGCAAAAAAATATATTGGCAGGTCGTTAACAAGCATATGTTCACAGACGCATCAAAATTTGGAGGTCATTTTAATAGATGATGGTTCTACAGATGGAAGTCTTAAGATTTGTCAGTCCTGGGCGAAGCAGGATGAGAGAATTTTCGTATATCATCAGGAAAATGCCGGAGTTTCAGAGGCCAGAAACAAAGGTTTAGAACTTGCCACAGGGGATTATATTATGTTTGTGGATGCAGATGACTGGATTATGAAAGATATGGTTCAGACATTGTATGAACTGGCAGTGAAGCATCAGGCAGATGTAAGTACCTGTGGATATTTAGAAGTGTTAGAGGGACAGGAGCAGTTTATTAAAGAGCAGGAAAAAGAAGGTCAGACATCAGACAGAGAGCCTTTGGTACAGGAAGCGGCTGAAAAAATAGAAGCAGGGCTTCAATTATTGCTGCCTTGGGCCGTTTATTGTAAATTATATCGAAAAGAATTATTAGAAAAGATTCGATTTAAAAAATATAAAATTGCAGAGGATTTGGTATTTAATACAGAAATAATCTGTGATACTGATTTACAAAGGGTTGTGACAATAGACCGTAAGATGTATTATTATTTTATACATGAAAATAGTGCGATTCGGCAGGGATATCAAAAAAAATATTTAGAAGGTGTACAGGCAGAGGAATACTGTTATGACAGATTGATTCAATTATCGCCTAAATTTGGGGATATCAATAGCGTGTGATGCTCTATCAGCATGATGTTTGAACGAATCGCAGAATTAACATGGAAAGAATTAACATCGAAAGAACGGCGGAAGGTGATAGAAGATTTTCGCTGGTGCAAACAGAATGCAAAGAAATATAAAAGAGCATTATTGGATACAACGAACCGCCATCGGAAAATATCAGGTGCGTTAAAAGTATATATACCGAATATTTATTTATGGACTTTAATGATTAGAAAGAGACAGAAGAGGAGAAATTAGATGAGAGTTGGTATTCTGACATTTCATAATGCCCATAATTTTGGTGCTGTATTACAGGCATATGCATTGAAAACCTGTGTAAAGCAGTTGGGACATGATGTGCGCATTGTAAATTATCGTAATCCGAAGATACAATCCGTTTATCCGAAATATCTTCCACCGAAGTTTACGGTAAAGGATATCAATCCAAAAAGATGGAAGCAATTTATTTATGATACCTTAAGAGGAATCTACGGGCAGAAAGAATGGGCAAAACGCTGGCAGGCTTTTGAAGCTTTTATCAATGGTCCTCTTTTGGAAGGGGATGTAAAACGGATAGAGATGCAGGACTTTAAGGATTTGAGATTAGATGCATATTTATTAGGCAGCGATCAGATTTGGTCCAGTTTTTTAATGGGAGCTTTGGATCCTGTATATTTTGGAGATTTTAAGACAACAGAAAAAATCATATCCTACGCTGCCAGCCTTGCAAATGGCAGTATTGCAGAAGAGGAGGAGGAAGCATTTCGAAGACTGACGCAAAAGATTGATATCTTGTCAGTCAGAGAAGAAAAACTGGCAGAAAATTTAAAGCGAATTACTGGAAGACAGGTAGAAACAACGATAGATCCAACATTGCTTTTAGAAGCAGAGGATTATGAACAGCTGTTACCGGAAAAACTGACAAGAAAACTTCCGGACGAACCATATATATTTGCTTATTTCGTAGTGGAAGAGCAGCCTGTGGCGGACTGTGCAAAGGTATTGTCGAAATGCATGCATATGCCGGTAATAGAACTGCATTGTTATCATATGCCGGAATGCAGTGAAGAAAATCAGTATGCAGATTTGGGACCAGCAGAATTTTTATATTATATTAAACATGCAGAATATGTGGTGACAAATTCTTTTCATGGAACTGTTTTTTCTATTTTATATCAGAGAAAGTTTTTCAGTGTTTATAAAAAAAATGGAAGAGTAGATAATTTACTTGGCTTTTTGGAAATTCCAGAACGTCATGTGGAAAAACCGGAGCAGATGAATCCAAAAGAAAAGATTGATTATGCGAAGGTGCATGAGAAACTTGCTGAATATCGAGAGGCATCGATACAGTTTTTGAGAGAAAGTTTAAGCTAGAATACAATCATTAAGATGATAAAAGAGTTAGGATAATAGAATAATTTAGGACAAAGTATGGAATTTGATTTTAAAAAGAAACCGGGACAGCGGTTAGTAAAAGAATGTAAAAAAGAAATTCTGACACCAAAAGTTACAATTGTAACACCATTTTATAATTCGGGACAGCATTTTGAAGAAACCTATCGATGCGTGATAAATCAGACATTTGAAGATTTCGAATGGATTATAGTAAACGATGGAAGCACAAGGGAAGCAGATGTGGCAGAGTTAGAGCGATTGGTGAAGACTGATGTCAGAATTCGAGTGCTGCATCAGAAAAATGGAGGACAGTCGAAAGCAAAAAATTACGCAATTAGGGAAAGTAAGACAGATATTATTATTTTTTTGGATGCGGATGATTTGATAGAAGCCTTTTATGTGGAATATTTATATGATGCATTAGAGAAGCATCCGGGTGCGGGCTGGAGCTACATGGATGTAGCAGGCTTTGGGGCAGTTGAGTATGTATGGTGCAAGCAATTTTCTGCGGGACGAATGACGTTTAATAATATTTTGGTAAATTCAGCAGCATTTCGAAAAAGCTGTTTGGAGGAAGTGGGATGTTTTTCAGAAGTAGAGAAATATTATGACGAAGATTGGGCATTATACTTAAAATTGCTGACAAACAAGATACACCCCGTGCATATACCAATGATAGGTTTTTGGTATCGAAAGAGTCAGAGCGGAATGCAGCAGACGGTCCGAAAGAATAAGGAACTTAGAGAGGCTTCAGACCGCTATATGGAAGAATTGGCAAAAGGCATCAGGCTTCCGATTGAATGTGAATATTATACAGGAGAATTGCCAAAGGAAGCTGTGAAAAGTGAGTATGGAAAAGCAGATGCTTTGATTGCAGCGATTTGTCGGTCAAGAATAGGCAGTTACCTGATGAAACAGATATATAAAATAAGGAAATAGAAACGGGAAGTGAGAAATATTATGTTAAAAAAACAAAAGTTAGAGATTGATATTGAATTAAAGGATTTGTTTTGGGAAGTACTTAGAAAATGGAGAATTGTTGTCTGCAGTATGCTGATTGGAGGCATTTTACTTGGAGCGCTTTCTTATGTGGATTCCTATCGGGCGGCAAATGCACAGCCGACCGTACTTTTGCCTGCGAAAACGGCAGAAGAGGTAATGGAAGAATTGAATATTGACGAATTGGAAAAAGTTCTTTCAGCAGTACAGTTAAAAGCTCAGATCGATGCAAAAAGCCAGTATATATCAGAGTCTCTTCTGATGCAGATTAACCCATTTGCAAAAAATAGTATTTCTTTGGAATATATAGTAGATGGAGCAGATGCATTACGTGCAATCGAAAGTTACACGAATTGGATTGAACAAGGGGGATTTTTGGAAAATGCCAATCAGGAAGATGCAGTATATGTAAATGAATTAGTAACTGCTACCAGTGATGAAGCGGCCGGAATGATTTCTGTACAAATTACACATGTGGATGCTGTCTCTTGTGAACAGTTAGCAGAGATGGTAAAAGAGGCATGGAATGAATATACGATTCAATTAATTAATAATGAGGTTTTGCATACATGCAGACTGGTGTCGGATTTGCAGAGCGTAAATGTAGATGATGACCTTCATACTTATCAGGATACATACTTAAAAGCCTGTGTAGAAGATCAGGAAAATCTGAAAAAGATGAAATCTGATATGAGTGGTGATCAGGTAAAAGTATATCTTCATTTAGAACGGGATGTGTTTGACAGAGGCGAAACAGAGGAAGAAACGGCAGAAAATACAAGTACAGAAACGCAATCGACAGTATCGGCAAAAGCATCTGTCAGTATGTCAAAAATTGTGATAGGAATGGTTTTGGGTGCTGTTTTGGCAGTGGTATATATTTTCCTAAGATACCTTTTATGCGGAACCCTTCGTGTACCGGAAGAGGTAGAAAAATTATATGATGTGAGTCTTCTTGGAACAGTAAGTGAAACCGGAAAGAAGAAAGCAGCCTTTGCAAGTGTTGATAGCTGGATTTGGAAAATGGAGCACTGCAAGGATAAAAAAAGAAGCATGGAAGAGGAAATTGAACTTGCAGCGGCGAGTGCATCTATTCAGTGTCAAAAATATGATTTTAATCAGGTTTATATTAGTGGAAGCAGTATTTCGAAAGTAGAAAAAGAAACAATCGAAGGATTGAAGAAAGCGTTATCCAGATACAATATCACAGCAGAAGTAGGAGCTGATATCACAGAAAATGCAGAGAGCTTATTAGCTGCTGCCAAAGCAGGAAATATCCTTTTGGTAGAAAAGAAGAGAGAAGCTGCCTATAAAAATATTTTAAAATGTGTGCAGACCTGTGGAACGAATCATATTCATGTGCTTGGAACCATCGTAATTGAAAATCGGGCATAAAAAGGAATGCAAAAATATGGAATATACGTATTTATATGAATTTAATCAGGAACGATATCGCAGAATAGCAGAACGTTCGTTGAAATGCAGAGAGGATTTAACCTCTATTGTAATAGAAAATGGGTATCTTTTGCCAAACCGCTTTGCACCATGCCGTTGTTTTGGACATGGAGGTGTATTGGACGCAGACAAAAATTATGTGAAGCGTTCCGAAGTGAATGCATATTCAAAATATGCAGGGACACCGGAAAAAGATGATGAAATGGAAATCTATATGGGTGAAGGTTATGAAATCAAGGCCGAAGAAGCGGAGTATCTGGATGCAGATGTGATTTATCTTGGCTATCTTAATAACCATTGGGGACATTTTTTGTTGGATTCTGTCAGCAGATTATATCCATTTTTAAAAGATACAGAGGGAAAGTATCGTTATGCCTATGTGGTAAATGAAGGACAGGAATATATACCGGGAGCTTCGATTGCCAGATTTTTTGAATTACTTGGAATTTCTGAGAGGGTAGTATTTATTCATAAAGTGACAAAATGCAGAAGTATTACGATACCGGAGCAGGGATTTATGATTAATGCGTATTATTCGCAGGAATTTTTAGATGTATTTCAGAAAGTAGCAGAGAAGGTAGACTGCAGTAAGTATCCACATTATGAGAAAGTGTATTATGCCAGATCCAGTTTCAAAAAGGCACAGGAAACAGAAGTGGGAGAAAGCATTTTACTAGAGCTGTTTCGAAAAAATGGTTTTACGATTATCTCACCGGAAAAATGTACGCTGGACGAGCAAATTGCTATTGTGCGAAATACAGACCTTCTGGCAGGTATTACAGGGACGATACCACATAATTTACTGTTTGCAAAACCAAATCAGAAAATGCTGATTATTAATAAGACACATAACTTAAATCTGGCACAGATGGATATTAATGTAATGAAGCAGGCAGATGTTTGTTATGTGGATGCTTATTTGGCAAAATTTCCGGTTTTAATTGGAGAGGGACCTTTTTTACTGGACAGGAGTCCTCAATTAGTCAAGTATTTTAAACAGCATGGAATGGACGCAACCATGAATGAACAGGAGCTTGCACAGCTTCGAAAGAAAAATAGTGCAGCTTATGAAAAGCGTTATCGATTAAAAAAGATAAAGCAGACAGAATTACATTATGAAAAAGATAAAAAACGATTTGATTATTTTGCTCCGGCTCATTTGATTCAGTATAATGAAGCGGTGTACTATTTAAGATATCCGGCGAAGGTATCGGAACAGCTGTGTGTTTTTATGGCACGCGTAGAACGTGTGCTCAAACGTATATTAGGGAAGTGACGAATGAATAAGGAAAAAGCATTTATTGTTAATATGGTAGGAAGTCTTCTGACATTTTTGGTTAGTTTCGGGATAAACTTCCTATTTACGCCATACATAACGGAAACTGTTGGCGGTGAAGCATATGGATTTGTGCAGCTTGCAAATAATATGGTAAATTATATTACGATTATTACAGTGGCATTAAATTCGGTAGCCGGTCGGTTTATTACTGTAAGCTATCATAAAGGACAGAAGCGGGAAGCGAATCAATATTTTAGTTCTGTATTTGTTGCAAATGTTGTTATGGCAGCAGTGCTTTCTTTTGTTGCTGTTCCGGTAATAGCAAATCTGGAACACTTTTTTGAGATTCCGGCGGCATTAGTGGTAAGTGTAAAGCAATTATTTGTTTTCATTTATTTAAATTTTGTGCTTACTTTATTAGCAACGGTATATACAACAGCAACATTTATAACAAATAAGCTGTATTTAAGCAGTATCGCAAATATTGTGACAGCGTTATTGAAAGTATTGATACTTTGCCTGTTGTTTGGAGTGCTGACTCCAAATGTTGCTTATATTGGTATTGCTACATGCATCAGTACATTGGCAGGTTTGATACTGAATATTATTTATACGAAACGCTTGATACCGGATATTCGGGTGAAAAAAGCAGATGTATCTCAAAAGAAAGTGTGGGAGCTGTTTACCTCAGGTATTTGGAGCTCTGTTACAAAGCTTTCACAGGTATTGTCAGATGGATTGGATTTGTTAATTACGAATATCTGGATTAGTGCGTATTATATGGGACAATTGTCAATTGCCCAGACAATACCAACCTATGTAGCCTCATTGTTAAGCATGATTATCAGTTTGTTTAATCCAAATTTGACATTAAGTTATGCGAAAGATAATGTGGAAGAAATGGTTACAGAATTAAAAACCAGTATGAAGCTGACAGGATTTTTTTCTAATATTATTTTTGCATTTATGCTGGTTTTTGGAGATTATTTTTTCAGGCTATGGGTACCGAATCAGGATTATAATTTGATTTATCGGTTATCTCTTATTATTATGATGTCAGTACTGGTATCTGGTGTAACCACATCCTTGAATAATGTATTTTTAATAACAAATAAGTTAAAAGTCAATTCGCTGTTTTGGTTATGTATAAGTGTGTTAAATGTGGTTTTAGTAGCAATTTGTTTAAATGCAACATCATTGGGAATTTATGCAGTAGCCGGTATCAGTAAATTTACTGGGGCAATTGGAAATTTCATATATTTGCCGTTATATGCAAGTAAATGTTTAAAAGTGAAGTGGAATACATTTTATCCGTTGATATTAAAATACATGGGAACCACGGGAATTATGGTTGGTGTCTTTTATTTGTTAAGGAATGTTTTTATAACGCCGAATAATTGGTTATGGCTGATTATAATAGGTGCAGTGAGCGGCATAACGGGCTGTATCATTAATTATCTGATTTTTTTAGAGAAAAGAGAACGGGATATATTGGTAAAAAGAATTTTACGAAGATAAGCAGAAAGGAAAACAGCTTTATGAAGCAGGCAATACAGGGGATAAAACAAGATAGAAAAGTTGTAATTACAGTATGTATAATGTTTCTGACGGCATTTCTTTACAATGCATTTACACCTTATACAACAGATGATTATTGTTACATGCTTAATTTTGCGAATGGTTCTAGAATTACGAATCCACTACAGATTTTTGAATCATTGTGGGATCATTATCTGACGATACATGGAAGAATTTTGCCGCATTTTTTTGTGCAATTGATATTAATGCTTCCGAAGTGGGTATTTAATATCATAAATGCATTTGTCTTTACGGCAATTATATGGATGATGTTAGAAATAGGCGGAAAAAAGAAATTCAGTATTGTAATGTTTGCAGCAGCAGCCATTGGATTTTGGATTTATGTGCCGGCTTACGGACAGATTTTTTTATGGCTGACAGGTAGTATTAATTATAGCTGGGCATTTCTTTTTTCTTTGATTTATATGAAGTTTTATATAAATTTGTATCAGAAACCGGATAAAAGACTTAGTAAGAAGGGTATTTTCTGGCTGTCTTTTTACAGCCTGTTCTTTGGCGCATATTCAGAATTAGTATCCTTTCCGGTCGTTTTTATTTGTTTTATTTTGGTGTGTTTAGTCATGCTGGAAAAGCGGAGTGTAAAAAAATATTGGCAGTACTGTATTCCTATGGTGACAGGTGCAATTGGATATTTAACAATGCTGTTAAGCCCTGCGGAATCCAGCAGACAGGCGGAGTTTTCAATAGGTGCCATTTTTAAAAGTTTAATTGATATTTTTGAGAGTTACTATACCTGTGCAAAGCCGCTTTTATTTGCGTGGGCAATTTTATTGGCAGTTGCAGTTTATATAAAAGCGGATAAAAAAGTGATGGTGGTTTCCGGATGTTTTCTGCTTATCAGTCTTATTTCAATGTCCATGCTGTCTATAGCCAGTTATGTGGTATCAAGACATTATGCGATTCCGGTATTTTATCTGCTCGTGGCAGTAACAGTGTTAATGCAGGAAATACGTGATAAAGGAAGCGTTGGATGTATACCTTACTGTATTTGTGCGTATTTAATTGTTGCAAGTCTTTGGAGTTTGTGGGAAGGTACCTATGACATTTATGATGTGTATCGTCAGAATACGCAGCGGGAAGCTTATCTTTATGAGCAGGCTGCAAATGGGGAAGAAGTGGTAACGGTTACGATGATTCGTCCATTGACAAAATATAGCTGCAAATACGATTTGAGTGATATCGGTCCGGTAGAAGCATCAGCGTGGCCGAATCCGGAGATTGCAAAATATTATGGATTAAAAATGATTTATGGAGTTGAACCGAAATGATTTTTAAAGCTCTGCTGCTATTAGTAATAGAAATAATAACAGAATATTTTATTGGAACAATGCTGGTAAAAGCCGTGTTAAAGAGAGATGATAGTCCTGGAATGAATCTGTTAGTCGGTTTTATTGCTGACCAGGTGCTGTTTCAGGTGTTTTGCCTTGCAGTCACACAAGTGACAGGAGTATTACATCACTTGACAATTATCTGGGGAGTTATGCGGCTTGCAGTACTTCTCTTTAGCATCATAATAGGCAGGGATATTGCAAGGAAACAATGGTTTGAGTATGCTGCTGTTATAAAGGCACATAAAATAATCACAATCACAGCGATTCTTGTGATTATGGCATTTTGCTGGTATGCGTCCATTAATGGTGAAAGAAATGATGATGCGGATTATTATATTGCATTGATGACAACAACCTTGGATACAGATACTCTTTTTAAATATAATGCATATACCGGCATTGAACTGGATTCTTTATATCTAAGGAGGGCTTTGGTAACTTTTGAGGTACAGGGGGCAGTATTAAGCCAATTAGCGGGAATACATCCTCTAGTAACAGCCAGAGTATTTCGGGCATGCCAGAACGTGTTACTGACCAGTGCAGCAGTATTATTATGTGCGAATACATTGTTTTGGAGAAAAGAAAAGGATAGAGCAGAGCATTCATTATTGACTCTTATAATATTTTGGATTTTACAGCCGCCATTTGCGAATACTATCTATACTCCGGCAGCGTTTTTGCTTTACAGAGCTTATGAAGCAAAGGCGTTTACAGCAAATTTGATTGTATTATTTGGGATTTATTTGTGTGTTCAGGTGTTGAGGGAACGAAATGGCAGATATTTACTTATAATTGGAATGTTTTTATGGGGAAGTCTGGCATTGTCTACGTCTGCATTTGTAGTAGCATTTGCAGAATGTGGAATTTTACTGGTTCCTGTATGGCTGCAAAGAAAGATAAGAAATAAAAAACAGGAGAAAATTCATGCAAGTTAGCTATTCATTTTGGGATGCAGTACAGCAGTATTTTGCGAAAAGTATTTTTCTGCCGCTTTTTCTGCTGGCATTCATATGGATTATAAAAAAATGGATGAAAGAAAAAAAATATGTAATAGCTGCAGTCGGATGTGCATGTATTTGTGTGTTTAATGGCATTACATACCGGTTATTTGACAGGGTGGGAGAAGGAAGTACGTATTACCGCCTGTTTTGGATGATACCGGTAATATTATTCGTGGCAGTATTTTTAACCGATTGTGTAAGGAATTTGGAGAAGGGAAAAAAACTTCTGGTTTTAGCGCTGATTTGTTTGGCAAGTTTTATGTTCACTCCAAAGACGGGTGCAGAGTGGTTTGAGCTGCCGGAAAATATCTATCAATTAGATTCGGATATCATTCAGGTAGCAGATGCATTGATGGAGGTGACACAGGGAGAGCCGACCTATTTGTATGCGCTGGATGATATTGGTGATGATATCAGGCAGTATAATGCGAAAGTCATGTCCACCGGCATAGAGTCATTTGATTTGGAATTAGTTCTGCGTGGAACATATAACAATATGTTATCCAGAGATATACAGAATTTTATTTTGGATAATCATTCCAGATATTTTGCTGTTCATAAACAGGATGTACAA
>CAYYZV010000031.1:0-16512 GCA_964476275.1 uncultured Roseburia sp. | reverse complement strand
GGCATTCCAAGACACTTTCTTAAATTAATAACTGTCATCATTGTATCACGAGGCATAAAAATACCTTCCACACAAGGATGTGCATTTGGAATTGGTGTAATTGGCATGTATGATAAAATCTCACGGATTTTCGCCACATTAATTCCATAATAGCTTGCTCCAAGTTTAAATTCAAGCACTTCCAGCTCATTTGTTCCTGATTCTAAGAGAATATTTGTATCCATATTACGTTCCTCCAATAGCATATTTGCACAATTCGCACATATTTGTTACATTATACCATATTCACTTTTAAAATTGTACTATTTTTCACACAATTTATAAATTTATTTGGAAATTCTTACCATTACGATTTACCTTTAAGCTGATTCCTTCTACTGCTTCAGTCTCAGCCGGAACTTCAAAAACCATTACCATTTCCACTGCTGACTGTGGTTCGATTGTTCCTTCAAAAGTTGTAAAATCGTTCAACAATAAAGTCAACACTGACTTGGCATTGTATTTGCTTCCTGAATCCATTACATAGTTGGCACTAAAAGTATCTCCTGAAGTAAGGTTATCAATTGTCACTGCTTCTTCTGTTAAATTTTCTACATTTAATTTTACTACCAAAAGTTTTTTTCCATATCCTGCATTTACTGCATATGTACTATCCTGCATATAGCTGGCTGTTACTTCATTTCCAAGGTAAGTAAAGGTAAGTCCTGTTTCTGCATAAACAGAATCAAATGTAGTCTGTGCTGCCGGTTCCTCAGATGAGGCTTCACCGCCGCTATTTCCAGACACATTGATTTCCGAAAGCACCTCCTGCTGTTCACTTTCCGACACTGTTTCGCTCGGTATCTCTGGCTCTTCCTCTTCAATTTCCGGCACAAAAATAAGTCCATCCTTCTGATAAGTATTAAACTTAGATACTACATGTGCAGAATAACTGACAATCAGCTGCTGTTCTTCTTCTGTCAATTCATATGGTGCCTCCTGCATCCCACATCCGGATAACATCAGACACCCCAATAATAAAACAAATCCTCTTTGACATCTTTTCTTCATTTTCATAACCATGCCTTTCTTATAAGCTGCTATTTTGCAAATTATCTACTTCAAACCAGAACTCCACACCATTTTCATGATTCTGTACTCCATAATTCTGTTTATGGGAATCCATAATCGCCTTTACAATCGATAAACCAATTCCCGTACCACCATATTCCCTGGTACGGGCTTTATCTACTTTGTAAAATTTAGTCCAAATTTCCGGCAGCGACTTCTCTGGAATAGCATCTCCTGTATTAAATACATGTACTCTGACACACTGCTCTTTCTTTGTATAATAAATCCGAATCTGTTTTTCCCTTTTCGCGTGGTGAATTGCATTACTGATATAATTTGTCAATACTTCCTCTATCTTAAATTCATCTCCCCATACATACATCGGATTTTTTTCCGAAAAATCCATAGAGATTTCATTATTTTCCAACAAAATTGATACCTTCTGCAATACACCCTGCACTAATTCTGTCAAATCAAACCTCTGTATCTGCAGTTTCTCCTGTCCAAATTCTAATTGATTCAAACTCAAAAGCTGTCTTACCATCCGGGTCATTTTCTCTGCTTCATCTAAAATAACCTCGCAGTAATAATCCCTGCTTTCCGGATCGTCATTTACACACTCCTTAAGCCCTTCCGCATATCCTGCAATCACAGCCAGAGGTGTTTTCAATTCATGAGATACATTCGACAGAAACTCCTGCCGCATCTCATCTATCTGTATCTTTTCGTCTATATCACGCTGTAAAGCGATATTTGCACTTTTTAATTCAGAAATAGTGCTTTCTAAAGTATCTGACAGTCGGTTCACATGCTCACCAAGCTCGTCAATTTCGTTTTTCTGCCTGCGATTCCTTACATACTTGGCATCAAAATCCAAATATGTCATCTTTTCCGAAATAACACTCAATTCCCGAATTGGATTTGTAATACTTTTTGAAACGAAAAAAGTAATCACTGTACTGATCACCACAGCTAAAATTCCGGCAAACGCCAAAAATCGGTTCGAAATGGCTGCACTCTCCCAAATACTTTCCAATGCAGAACGCATCAAAATAAGATTGCCATTGGCTAAGGTGCCGTACAATACTAAATATTCTGAATTCAATCTGACATCCTTATGCCTTAATATATTATAATTATCTTTCTTCTCCAAAATGACACTGTCACCGCGATTAGAACCGAACAGAATATTCATAAATTCTATCCAAATCATCTGTGTATCATTAGCCGAAGACCGCACAACAGTCTGATCGGAATTAATGATAAGCACTGTAATATTACCATTGGCACACAAATTATCAAAAGTGACATCAAATGTATGCGAATGAAGCAGATTTCGCCTGCTAGCTTCATCAATTACAGAAAATCCCTCCAACAAAGTATCCTGTTTATTTTTTAAATAATACCGTTCAATCAATGTAGCATTCAAAAAATAGCATAACAAAATTGTTCCTGCTACCAGTGCCACAATTATAAACACCAGTTCTTTTGTCAGAGAACCTTTTTTTATCATTTCACAATTTCTTTTCATTATCTATTCTATCTAACTAATTTTATTGCATTCTGCAAATATTGTCAAATCTTTTTAGGACCGGAGTACTACTTTGATACCGCTTCAAATTTATACCCTAATCCCCAAATCGTCTGGATATACTGGCTGCCCTTCTCTCCGAGCTTCGCACGAAGTTTTTTTACATGGGTATCGATTGTGCGGGCATCTCCAAAATAGTCATAATTCCAAACCCCATTCAAAATCTTTTCTCTTGACAGTGCAATTCCCGGATTCTCCATAAAATAAGTCAAAAGTTCAAATTCTTTATAGCTAAGCTCGATACTTATACCATCTACAGCCACCCGATGTGCATCTTTATCGACATAAATGCCGCCTATTTCTATAACACTGCCCTTTTTATCATTGCCTATCGTCCGGCGAAGAATCGCTTCTACCCTTGCCACCAGAATCTTTGGTGAAAATGGTTTTGCAATATATTCATCCGCTCCGGCTTCAAACCCATTTAACTCATCATTTTCTTCTGATTTTGCAGTAAGCATAATAATTGGAACAGCAGAATTTTCTCTGATTTCTCTGCAAACCTGATACCCATCCATCTTCGGCATCATCACATCTAAAATCACCAATGAAATTTCTTTGTCCTGATAAAATATATTCAAAGCCTCTTCCCCGTCTCCGGCTTCCACTACCTCATACTCCCGCTTCACCAGAAAATCCCGAACCAGCTTTCGGATTCGTATTTCATCATCTACAACTAAAATTTTCAATGATTCTCAGCCTCCCTTAGTGCAGCCTCACGCTCAGTCAATTCCTGCTCCCATGCAGCATAACGATTTACAATTTCCTCTTCGTAATTTAAAATCGTCGGATGACTGCTGGTAGAGCTAATAATAAACATACCCACAATGCTAATCGCAAGAATAATATTTAAAATAAACGATATCTTATATTTCTGCTCTGCATCAGTTTTCTTTTTATTTTGTTTCGCTGCTTTCTTTTTTACTTCTGAAATCTTAGCCTTGTGCTTTTGCTTTTCTTCTTTTAAGCTTTCCTGTAAAGATGGGTGCACCACTTCAATGGGCAGAATATCTTCTTTTTTTATAAAAGGAATTGATAATAAGTATTCCTGCAAATCAAATAAATAAGAATATCCTACAGATGTTACGAAGAATTTTTCTCTAACCATTTTATTATATATCTGCAGCACCATCTCAGGATTGCTCATATTTGTCTTTTCTTTAATATACTTGATACCTTCCTGTTCCTTTTTCGCCTGCTCTGCTTCCTGTTCACTGTAAAAAGCAAAACCATTTACCACATACATCTGTTCTTCCTTAGGCATAATTGTATATTCCCCGTGTTATCTCGTAATAAGATACCCTATTCTTTCCATATTCTTTTGCCTTATCCAATGCTTCATCCGCACAGGATAACATTGTCTGAAAAGACACTCGCATTCCCTTATTATAAGAAGCTCCTATACTAAGAGTTACATATAAATCCTTTTTTTCGCCAAATACAATCTTTGAAAAAGCTTCTCTGAAAGCCTCTATCTTCATTTCAAGATTCAGCATATCTTCTACTTCCTTAATGAAAATTGTAAATTCATCACCGCCAAAGCGTCCACATACGCATTTCTCTTTAAAATGCTCCTGTATCGTATCTGCCAGTGTCCGAATCACCTCATCACCTAACATATGTCCATAACAGTCATTTACAAATTTAAAGTTATCGATATCCAGAAAAATCATCGCCTTCATGGTATTGCCGGAATGCTCCATTAATTCCTGCTCTACATCATGCCGGAACGCTTTTTTATTCAAAAGACCGGTTGCCAAATCATGCCGGCTTCTCCGTTCAAACTCACGTTTCTGTTCTTCTACCTTTTGCATACCGGACATATGCTCCAGTTTTTTCTTTCGAAGCCTCTTCAATAATGCTTCATATTCAAAATATATGGCAATATAGTATTTACATGCTTCCTTATACTCTGTCTGCCTGCCATATTCTTTCTGATATTTTACTTCTAACTGCTGCGCACGGATTTTAAGCCGCCAAAAATCAGTATCTCTTAGCTTCTCCTGAATAAAATCCAAAATTGTCCGCATTTCCTTTGCTTTTCCATAAGAAAACATGATTTCGCAAATATCCACATAAAAATCCATTTGCTCCACGATCTGTTCATCCACTTTTATATAATTTACAATTTCTTCTGTCAGCCGATGTATTTTCTCATTATTTACCTCGTGCACCGCCAAAAGAATATCTAACATCCGTTTTGTAAGCAAAAATTCCCCTTCTGCTATCACCTTGGCGAACTTTTCAATTTCTCCGTAAAGGCGTCTGGCCTCACCATACTGCCCTAATCTGCAATAAAGCTGTGCAATCTGAATATCAGCATACAAAACCTGCATCATATCCTGACTCCTCAAATCCTGCTCTGCAGCTTCCTTTGCCTGCATATAGTAAGACATTGCTCTGCCATACTCTTTTCCTGCCTGATACAACAAACCAATATTTAAAAGAACTGCTGCAATACCTTCCGTATTGTATTGTTTTCTGGCTGACTCTAAGGCTGATAAATAATAATCCAACGCAGAAGCTTCATATCCCACAAAAAAGAACAACATTCCCAGCATATTATAAGCACTTATCTCTAAATATTGATATTCTTCGTCTTTTTCCACACTAAGACATCTGGTCAATGCTTCGGCTGCCGCCTGATATTTCCCTTTTGCAAAATCCTCTGTAGCATGCTTGTACAAAGCCTCTGCTATCTCTATTCTTTCCTCATTTTCCATGTCGTGCTTCTCCGTTATGACTACGTTATATATCTCTCTTCAAATTCACTTACCGACATCGGTTTTCCAAAATAATATCCCTGTATCGTATGTACATTTGAAGCCTTTACAATTTCCACCTGCTCTGCACTTTCTACACCTTCGATACAAGTTTTCACTCCAATCGCACTGGCCAATCCTGTAACCATCTTTACAAATGAATTTGAGAAGTCATCTTTTCCAAGTCCATCTGTAAAACATTTATCAATCTTAATAATATCAATCGGCATTTCCTTAATATGGTTCAAAGATGAATAGCCTGTTCCAAAATCGTCTAAAGCTACTTTCACGCCCAGCTTTTTAATATCTGCCAAAATCTGCTTCATTCGTTTCATATCATTTACTGCAAGTCCTTCTGTCACTTCCAGACGTAAGTGATGCGGAAGAATACCGGTTTCTTTTATTACCTCTGCTACTACTTCCACAATGTCCGCCTGCTGAAGCTGAACAACTGATAAATTGACATTTACCGTAAAATCCGGCTGTCCCATATCATTCCAGTATTTACAGCGCTTACATGCCTCTCTTAATACATGCGTACCAATCGGAATAATCAATCCCAAATATTCTGCCAGCGGAATAAAATCTCCCGGTGAAACAAATCCAAGTTCTGCAGACTGCCAGCGTACTAACGCCTCTGCACCGACACAAGGCATGCCTTCTGCCCGTACATCTACGATTGGCTGATAAAACACCTCGAATTCCTCTATACGGCTCTGCGTCGCATTTCGCATATTTTTTTCCAGGTCAAGACGTTTATAAGAACCAATATCCTGATTCTCGTCATAATAAAACACACGATTTTTACCTGCATTTTTTGCATTAAACAATGCTACATCCGCTTTTTTGATTAATTCATCAAAATATTTTCCTTCTTTTGGGAAACGAACTACACTCATACTCATCGTACAATAATATTCTTTCCCTTTTAAGCGCCATGCCTTCGCAAATAGCTCCTTAATTTCCTCAATCATTTCCGGCAGCAAATGATAATTTTCGTGATGCACAATAATAACAAATTCATCGCCGCCTACACGGTAACAATGGTCTCCTACATTTGAAATCTGCCGCAGATGTCTTGCAATACTTTGCAGTAATGCATCTCCATACTGATGTCCCAAACCATCATTGATGTGTTTGAAATCATCCAAATCAATATATAAAATGGCACCTTCCATGCCAAGCTCAATCGTCGTTTCCAAACAGCGCTCCAAATCCTGTTCACAGCGCATACGATTATATAACCCTGTCAGAAAATCGTGGCTGGCCTGCTGCTCCATTTTTTTCTGATAAAAGCTTTTTGCTGATACGTCAAATACTGCACAAAGCTCTGCCTCTCTGCCATCTGTCCACTGAAGCTGTCTATATTGTATTGCAAGCCACTTTTCCTGCTTCTTAAAGTAATGTTCCTGATAAAATTCCAAAGACTTAGTCGCGGCAGCAATATAGGTATCCATTCCCTCTTCGCCAAAAATGCTGCCAAATGCAGTTCTATACAGCTTATTCGTATAAATCACCTGTCCTGTTTTTGCGTCTCGCACATAAATTCCACAACCCACAGTTTCTAAAACAGTTTCCAAAGATGCATAAGAGCAATCGAGCGCAGCTTTTGCCGTGCGCTTCATCAGAATCATCTGCACAATACGCCTTACATCATTTAAAAACTTTTCATCATCTGCATCCCAGACTTTGTCCTGTCCTCGTTCTGCAAAACACAGGTACATACTTGTTTGTCCTTCTACTATAATCGGTAAAAAGACTCCTGCCTTAAACTGCATCCGTTCAAAAAATTGTCTGAACGCTTCCGGCATCATTTCATTTGCAGAGATAATATGCGGTTTGCCATCAAAAAATGGAAGCTCTTTTTTCGAAATATTCTGCATCTGTTCAATTACAGAATATTCCTCTTTCCTCGCATATTCACAAATCATATCTGCTAAATCCCCTTTTGAAGTTTCCTTCACAAGGGCACAATTAGAGATTTGCAGATGCTCCCCTATCTTGTTCAGAATATCATCCACAATCCTTATAAACTCATTCTCCGAATCCAGCTGATTCACAATCGAAGCCAGCACAGTATTCCTGCGCAGCTTTGCCTCCATCTTATTCTCAGATGCGCGGCTTACTGCAAAAGCTTCCTGCGCCAAATGCTCTCCCTGTTTTACAGCAAACAACTGTCTGGATATCATCTCCAAAAATTGTATTGACTTATAGAATTGTTCTTCTGTGGTACACTTCATATAAGACGGAACATTCTCGGATGCATCTTCCATAATGCCTATCGCAATCCAGCTGGCTACAATATCACCATTTACACGGACTGCCACACCGCACATTCTAGTCAGATTCTGGCTGCATTCCATCTTAACTACATTTTCTGTATTCGTATTTACCAGCCGATCCAAAAGTTCAACATGCATATCCATATCCACTTTACTGTGAATATATGCCAGTTCTTCCTTCGAACCATACGCTTTTGTAATTACTCCATGCCTTTTACTGATACACGCCAAATACAAATTATGCGTATCACAAAAATGGTCCTGCAAATCCTGCATCATTCCAGGATCTACGATACCCAGATTCACTTTTCCTTTTTTCTCTTCCCTTTTCCTGATTGAAAAAGCCATTTTAACAATACCTCTTTTTGAACAATCATCGTTTTTCAATGATATATAAGAAAAACTGTTCCTTTTTACGAATATTAAACTCCTGTATCAAACGATAATTACCTTGTAATCTTAAATGCTTCTTTACAAATCCAGCCTCATTTGTATACATAATAATCTTTCCATCATCTGTCAGTAATGATGCTGCTTTCTTAAAAAATGCGCCAAAAAACGCATCCATTTCTTCTTTTGTTTTCTTGCCCTTTACCGGCATATTCGTAATAATTTCATCAAACAGATATTCATGTTTAAAATCAAAAAAATCACGATGGATAAAATTAATCTTCTCTCCTGCCAGACTTGCATTCTCTCTGGCTCCTGCAATAGCCTCGCCAAAAATATCTATTCCGTACATTTCTCTGGCTGGAACACAAATATCACGTTCTATCAGCATGGTTCCTACACCGCAGCAAGGATCTAAAATCTGTGCATGCTCTTTTAAATACGGCTTTGCCAAATGCATCATCATAGCTGCTGTCGCCGGATGAATTGACATTGCAATTGCATTCTTACGATATGCAAAACGCTTCATTGGTATCGTTTTTAATCGTAAAAATACTGCATATCCACACTCTTTTGAAGCCAGCAGACGAATTTCCACTTCATATTCTTTTATGCTGTTTACCAGCATATATCCGGAATCCTGCTCCAAAGCCATTGCCAGCTTCTTCGCGTATTCTGTCTGCGGTACCGGTGACTTTATTTCCACCCTGAAATAAAACGGATCTTCTTCCTTATGACATTCCTGTAAAAATGCCATTACACCGCTGTCTAAAATCTGATTTGCCGCCTCTTTCGGCTGTTCTGATATTAGTTCTCCCTGTAAAATCGGAAACAGCAATTCCCGGTACGTTCTAAGCTTTGTAAAAGGTTTCAGTTCTTTCGTATAAACCTGTACTCCTAAAGGATGCATATCTGCTCTGCGCTGAATGGTCTGTGACAGCTCTGATACCTCCTGCAGTGTCACTTCCCTCTGCTCCCTATTGGTTGCCAAAAGAAGCATATGCGGCTTCTCGAAACCTTTAAATGTATGTTTTGGGATTCCCTCTATCGCCGTAATCATAGCGGTAAGCTCATGTAATTCTTCCCCAATATGCTTTTTTTCTTCTTCTAATGGCTCTTTTGCCAGAAGTTCTTTTTTCTTTTCTTTAAAATAATCCAAAAGTTCTTTGTTATCCAGTTTAGAAAGTGCTGCCAGATAAGAACCTTTTACAAAAAGTGTTTCTTCATTTTCGTAAGCGTTCTTTAACGCTGGTAATGCTTCCTGTATCTGCAAATCTCCTAATAACAGGGCAGCATTTTTTCTGGTCTTAGCATCATCGTGCACAAGCAATTCCATTAGCACTTTTCCATTTTCTACAAGCTCTTTTAACTCCAGACGCGCCTCTTCTTCTTTCACTAATCCGCGAAGCTTGCTTAAAGTTCCTCTTGGTTCTTCTCCACGCACCAGTTTTTCAAATAATTCTTTTATCATGCTTATTTTCTACCCTTAAAGTAACCTCTTAATATATACCACAGGCACCAGACAAAGCCTGCAAACGTTAAACAAACAAATGCTCTGAACATATCCTCCAGCAGCAGACATGGTGATAAATTTCCTGCCAGCTGCGCCCGAATAATATCCATAAGCGGTCCTTTCCATAGACGATAAGCTCCCAAATACAGCCATGACATCGCGCCTAATACCCCACAAATTCCGGCTGCGCACTCTCTCCATGAAAATTTCATTTTCTCACATACCCTTCACTCCATATGCAATACAAGACGGCCCTTCTCAATGGTCTTTTGCATATCTATAATTCTCTGATTTTCCGACCCGCGAAACTTAATCGACAAATTCTTTTTCTCCATGATAAAAGGACCATCAACTACTACATCACAGGCTCTTAAAAATTCTTCTGTTTCCTCACAATAAACCCTGTTTCCCGGTTTAAAATCCTCTAATAAATATCCAGTATACATCCAGACTGTTTTATCCGGAAGTTCCTGTCTGATACGGCGAAGCAGCGGCAACAGTGCTTTTTGATTTTCCGGTTCCCCCGGATCGCCTCCAAGCAAAGTAATTCCAGCCATATAATCCGGCTTCATCGCCTCAACAATCTGGTCTTCTACTTCTACTGTAAAGAGGTCTCCATGATTGAAGTCCCATGTTTCTTCGTTAAAACAACCTTTACAGTGATGTCTGCATCCTGACACAAACAAAGATACTCGGACACCTGTGCCATTTTCAATTGAAAAAGTCTTAATTCCCGAATAATTCATAGAGTCTCCTACTATTTTAAATACAGTGTACTACCCTTTATTGTACTATTAAATGATACTTTTTGCTAGTACCTTGTGGAAATGTTACTGTACAAAGAGCTATCAGACACTTGCTGTCGGATAGCGAAAAAATGTGATTCAGGAGACACTTTTTGCATTTGCGCAGCAAATTTTGCATGCAAAAAGTGTTCGTTACTGGTCACGAGTGAGCAGTAACGTCGAAATTGGCTCTACAGATACATTTCCAGATAAGGCAATTTCCGGTATTTTTATATCTGCCCGCTCTCCTTTTACCAAAATCTCCCATCTTCCTTCCGGGATTGATACCTTTGCTTCATTACGGTTCGGATTAAAGATAATAAACAGTTCTTCCTGTTTTTCTATATCACAAATATGCACTGCAATCACATTTTCTTCCTGCGGTTTCACAATCTGCACATGTTCGTTTACTTCCGCCGCTGTCATATATCGGAAAGAACCATATTTTTTCCGAATGGAAATGAGTCCTTTATAATATTCCAGTACTTTCCTGCATTCTTCCTGTTCTAATGCATTCCATGAAATCTGATTCACCAAATCCGGTGCGTTGTAGCTGTTCTCTACATAAGCACCCTCTTCATTTACTTTACTGCGGAGCAACTCTTCTCCGGCATGAATAAATGGGATGCCCTGAGAAAACATATAAATTGCCGCACACAAATTATTTGAACGAATCCATTCCTCTCTGGATGCATCCGGAATAGCCAGCGCAATTTTATCAATTAATGTGTAATTATCGTGGCAGGAGGCATAATTAATCGTTTGGGACGGATTCTGGCACCACCATGGCTGTCCCTTAAGGCATGCCTCTACCTCTCCTGTCACACCCTGTTCTCCAGTTGCATAGCCCTTAGAATCCCTGAAAAAGACTCTGCCCTTTAATGCATCACGCATCGTATCACTAAAATAAGCAAATTCCGGTGTTTCTGCTGAGTTGTGCTGTGTTGCCATCAGATATCCTTCTTTTGTGATGTCTGTCGGCATACTCCAGCCCTCTCCATAAAAAATCACCTCCGGATACTTTCCATGTACCTTTTCTACAATTTCATTCATTGTTTCCGTATCTAATAATCCCACTAAATCAAAACGGAATCCGTCAATATGATATTCTTCTGCCCAATAACAGACAGAATCTACAATATATTTTCGAACCATAGAACGCTCCGATGCTGTATCATTTCCACATCCGGAGCCATTCGAATATACACCCTCTTTATTCACCCGCGAAAAATATCCCGGCACAATTTTATTAAAACAAAAACCCCCGCCATCATAGACATGATTATAAACCACGTCCATAATCACGCTGATGCCATTTTCATGCAGCGTCCGTATCATCTGCTTCATTTCTCTCACCCGCACTTCTCCATGGAACGGATCGGTCGAATAAGAGCCCTCCGGCACATTATAATTTGCCGGATCATACCCCCAGTTAAACTGTGGCTCTTCCAATTTAGACTCATCTACAGAACCGTAATCATAAACCGGAAGCAGATGTAAATGTGTAATTCCAAGTTCTTTGATATGTTCTAAGCCTGTCGCATATCCTGCCGGCGATTTTGTTCCAGACTCAGTTAATCCTAAAAATTTTCCTTTATGTGTAATTCCGGAATTTTCATCGATAGACAAATCTCTTACATGAAGCTCATAAATAACAGCATCTGTCGGCTTCTCTTTTGCATGAGGATTTTTATCATTTTCCCAGTTTTTAGGATTTGCCGCAGATAAATCAATTACCATACTGCGAATACCGTTTACCCCAACAGCCTTTGCATAGGGATCTCCTGCTTCTACGGTCTCACCATCGCGCAGAACAGTATAAGTATAGTAAATACCGTTTAAGTCTCCTTCTTTCAACAGACGCCAGGTTCCTTTTACGTTTCGTTTCATTGGAATCTGTTCGATTAAATCCTCTTTGTCCGGATTTCCGCTCTCATAAAGATTCAAGGCAACCTGCTCTGCAGTTGGTGCCCATACACGAAAGATGGTTTCCTCTTTTGTCCATTTTGCTCCTAAATCATTACCAAAATAAGTATATTTTTTCTCAAAAGCATTTGTCGAATAGTTTCTGTTTTTCATATATTATCCCTTTTCTATGATTCAAAAATAGAATCTCGCTTTTGCGATAATTTCTTCTTTGCCGCAGTGCGAGCTATACAAGCATTTTTTTGAAGAATAAGTAATACTTATCCTTCAAAAAATGCTGTCAGAGTGGAAAACTCCGACAGCATTCTTATGCTTTATTATCTGAGGAATCCGTTCACAATCTGTTCTTCTGCCTCTTCTTCTGTCAAACCTAAGGTCATAAGTTTAATAATCTGCTCTCCGGCAATTTTACCGATAGCTGCTTCATGAATCAAAGCTGCATCGATATTGTTTGCTTCCAGCTGTGGAATCGCCAAAATCTTAGCATCTCCCATAATAATCGCATCACATTCTGTATGTCCGGTACATGGTGCATTTCCCACAATGCGGGAATCAAATTTCTGGTAAGATTCATTCTTTGCAACAGAACGGGAAACGACGTCTGCATTCGCACCCTCTCCGTTTAACTCTACTACATAATCGCTGACAGCAGTCTGTTTTCCGTGAGTCATCAGACGCTCACGCACGACAAGCTTTGCTCCTGCATCTAATTTCGCAATTGTCTTACGCTCTGTAGAGTCTACACCCTTAATCTGCACCATCTCCATTTCCATGGAGCTTCCTTCTTCCATGTATACTTCTGTACCCGGATTTAAAATACGTTTTCCTAAGCCGTCACCGCCTCCGTAATGCTTTTCAACATATTTTACCTTTGCATTCTTTCCAAGGTAAAAACGATGAATGCCGTCATGCTCGGAATCCTGATTGCCGCAGTTATCAATACCGCATCCTGCTACGATAAAGACATCGCTGTCTTCTCCGATGTAAAAATCGTTGTAAACAACTTCTTTTAAACCGCTTTTGCTTAAAACCACCGGAATATGGATGCTTTCTTTCTTTGTTCCCGGTTTTACCTTAATATCAATACCACTTCCATCTTCCTTGGAAATAATATCAATATTTGCTGTTGTATTTCTGACCGCTGTCTCTCCATTGGCACGAATATTGTAAGCACCTTCCGGAATGTCGTGGAGGTCAGCAACTTCTTCTAATAGTCTCTTTTGAATCTGATCCATCATTACTGTGTTCCTCCCTAATTAAACTTACTGCACATATCTACCGCAGAAGTAGTTCCTAATAACTGCGGCAGAATCTCATCTTTGGCACCATGATTTGCAATCTGTCCATCTTTGATTACAATAATTTCATCTGCTATATTTAAGATACGCTCCTGATGAGAAATGATGAGAATCGAACCGTCCTGATTCTTCTCCTGCATATTTTCAAATACCTGAATTAAATTCTTAAAGCTCCAAAGGTCGATACCAGCCTCCGGCTCGTCAAATACGGATAAACGTGTGCCTCTTGCCAGAATCGTAGCAATCTCGATACGCTTTAACTCACCACCGGAAAGACTGCCATTTACCTCACGATTAATATAATCCTTTGCACAAAGTCCTACTTCTGATAAATATTCGCAGGCATCTGCCGCTGACATATTCTTGCCGGCTGCCATTCTGATTAAATCCAGCACATGAATTCCTTTAAAACGTACCGGCTGCTGGAATGCAAAGCTGATACCCATATTCGCACGCTCTGTAATAGACTTGTCCGTAATATCTTCTCCATTAAAGAAAATACGGCCGGCTGTTGGCTTTTCTATACCAACGATTAATTTCGCAAGAGTTGATTTTCCTCCGCCGTTTGGTCCTGTAATAACCACAAATTTATGTTCATCAATCTTAAGACTTACGTCCCGGATGATTTCTTTTTGTCCTTCTTCCTTTGGTACTTCAAAGGAGATATTTCTTAACTCTAGCATAGCTTTCTATACCTCTTTCGACCTGTTCTTATAATTACAAATACTCGTAGTATTGTACCAAATTATCCGCAGAACTTCAAGATAATAATGCATGCCTAATCACCTTTTAATGTCTGAAAAATCTTTATCTCATATCCTGCGGCAATTATCACCATAAGTCCTGTTGAAATCAAACTGTATCCGCCATCGACTTCCATTCCTATCACATCACAGACAGAAGTAAATAACAGACTCAATACAAACACCAGTTTTACATACAAAAGCATATGTATCGTGAGCCGGCGCACTTTTCCTGTACAGACCTCCGGTTCCAATCGATTCACTTTTTCCGGACAGCCGGAGAGTATCGTAAGCCCTGCATATACCAAAAATACCATAACTATATTTGTAATAATCGTAGAAATACCCGCACCATATAAAATACCACAGTATATCTGCAGTCCCATATAAATAAGTGCACTTACAATGCCTATTGCTTCACAAATCATATCTGCGGCTGTTAAATCTTCTTTTTTCATATTAATTTCAAATTTCCCTTTCCTAAATACCTTAATAGAATACAATATTTTTCTCATTGTATAAAGTATTTTCTTGAAAATCTTTTATACTGTGCTATAATAAATCGTATCTATTTTGGTAACCGGTCAAAATGTTGACCGTTTTGACTATAATTAAAGTAGATAAATCAAGAAAAGGATGGTACAAAATTATGGAACATTTAATTATTCCAAAAGATTATCGTTCCGAGTTAAATCTCTACGATACTCAGATTGCCATTAAAACAGTAAAAGACTTTTTTCAGAATCTGCTTGCAACACGCCTAAATCTGACCCGTGTATCTGCTCCGCTTTTTGTTGACGAAGCATCTGGTCTTAATGATAATTTAAATGGCGTAGAACGTCCTGTAACTTTTGACATCAAAGATCAGACCGGTAAAAATGCAGAAATTGTTCATTCCCTTGCAAAATGGAAACGCTATGCTTTACATAAATATGGATTTAGCTATGACGAAGGTATTTATACAGATATGAATGCGATTCGCCGTGATGAAACAACTGACAATATTCACTCCATTTTCGTAGACCAGTGGGACTGGGAAAAGGTGATCGACCACGAAGACCGTACGTTAGATACTTTAAAAGATGTGGTAAAAACTGTATATAAATGTCTCCGTATGACAGAAAAATATATGGCAATTCAGTATGATTATATTGAAGAAATCCTGCCGCATGATATTTTCTTTGTCACCACACAGGAACTTGCAGATATGTTCCCGGACAACACACCAAAGGAACGTGAATACTACATCAGCAAAACAAAAGGTGCTGTATGCATTATGCAGATTGGTGATACCTTAGAAAACGGAGAACGTCACGACGGCCGCGCACCAGACTACGATGACTGGGCATTAAATGCCGATATCGTTGTATATTATCCGGTTTTAGATATTGCTTTAGAGCTTTCTTCTATGGGTATTCGTGTTGACAAAGAGTCTTTATTGGCTCAGTTAGAAAAAGCCGGATGCCAGGAACGTGCAGAGCTTCCTTATCATAAGGCAGTCATTGAAGAGAATCTTCCATACACAATCGGCGGCGGTATTGGACAGTCCCGTATCTGTATGTTCTTCCTCCGTAAGGCTCATATCGGAGAAGTGCAGTCTTCTCTCTGGCCAAATGAAATGACAGAGGCATGTGAAAAGGCTGGAATCAGATTATTATAACATTTCTTTTAACGCTAATTTAAGAAGAATCCTATAGGAACCAAGTATTTATCATATTTACTTTTCCTGTAGAATTCTTCTTTTATTTTTCTGTGTGCACCACCGGTTACAACAACTACTTTATTTTTAAAATTCATTCCACACACTTCCGTATTCTCTTCATTTATAAAAACTCAGGGAAGGTTATAGCTCATGCAAGTCATAACCTTCCCTGTTGAAAGACTATCTATTAACCGACAGTCCCTTTTCTTAATATTGCCAATTCTTTAACGCTCTTTAATGGTACCTTCCCGATATGCCTGCAGCAATTCTTCCAAATCCTTGATATTTTCTTTAATTCCCTTTCCTGCATCCGTATCAGCTACCGTCTTTCTTCTTGAAGTGTGCTGAACTAAGGTAGAATGGGATACAATATCACTTCCATCCTGCACTGCTTTTTCTACAGATTCAAATGGCTCATGAGCTGCTAAAATCAAACCATAGGAGTTATAAATCAATGTATAACCTGCAAT
>CAYYZV010000030.1:0-16930 GCA_964476275.1 uncultured Roseburia sp. | reverse complement strand
CATTTACGAATGGAGCTACAAAGCTTCCCTTAGTTGTTTTAACTGTTTCTAATCCATCGATATTGTCTTTTTCTAACATTTCTACGATAGAAGCATCTGGTCTTGGTGTGATTTTGTCGATCATAGACCATGGGAATGCAACTTTATTCTTATCGTTGATGTAATCAGCGAAACCAGCGTCTGCTAAACCATTCTTTGTCCATTCATTTGCGAATGCAGAAATAGCTGCGTATAATTTGTCACCATTGTGTGAGCAGTTGTCCATAGAAACCATAGAGATTGGTTTTGCGCCTGCCTGGTAACGAGCGTAAAGTAAAGATGCAACCTTACCAATGTAGCTGCCTGGTTTTTCCGGGCCAGCTGCCATATCAGCTGCAACTGCTGGAGCATAGCTTCCATCCGGCATCCAAAGATTGTAACCTTTTTCTGTAATTGTAAAGCTTCCCATCTGTAAAGAATCTTTTGTGAAGATTTCTTTTAAACGACTATAAGCTGCTTCGTTTTCTGAATCTAATGCTAAAGATTCAACTACAGAACCAACAACAGTCTTTTCAACAGTTCCGTTAGCTTTTAATGTAACTAAGATGTGGTAATCATCATGTGGATGATTCATTTTTTCAACGATTTCATAGTCGAAACCTTCTGCTACTACGATACCGCGATCCATTAATCCCTGGTTCAAAATGTTCTGCATAACATTTGACTGGAATGCACGGAAAAGGTTACCGCCACCAAAGTGTACCCAGAATGGATTTTCTTTTGTGTTTGCTGTAACTAATTCACGGTCAAACTGTGGAAGCGCATATCCGGCTGCTTCCCACGCTGCTCTGTCGGCTAAGCCTGCTTTGTTTAATTGCATTGTTAAAACCCTCCATTTATTAAATATATGTTTTTGTTTGCTAGTACTTTTTTATTATAACACAAGACTTTGGTTTCACACAATATGTCTTTTTACATTCTTATACAGCCTCTATTCAATCACACAAATTTTATTGCGTCCTTGCTTCTTTGCTTTGTACAATGCCTCGTCTGCTGCTGCATAAATGCTTGCATAATCGTGATAGCCGGCTGTTGAAATGGCAACTCCTACACTAGCACAGATCGGAATAGAAATATTCCGTTCTATGGTTATCCTGCCGATTTCCTGACGCAGAAACTCTGCCTGAAGCAAAACAGATGATATATCCTTTACGTCCTTTACAAAAACCATAAACTCATCGCCGCCTAATCGTCCGCAAAATGCTCCGCCCTTAAAAAAGTGTCGGATAACACTTGCTGTATCTGTTAAAATGGCATCGCCTGCCAGATGTCCCAATGTATCATTAATCTGTTTAAAATGATCCATATCCAAAATCAGCATTGCAGCACAGCTATCTTTTTTATGCTGGCTAAAATATTCATCCACCAAAGCTTCAATGGAAAACTTATTAAACAGCCCTGTCATCGGATCGAGCTTACTCTTCTGCTCCATTTTAGCTGAAAGATCTCTCTCCTCATGAAGGTATTCGATATAATCATATTCCTGTGCCTTTACGCGCTGCTGCTCAGCCTCATACTCTGGTATTGCCGCAAAGAGATTTTGTGCTGCCTGCCAGTATTCCTCTTCATCTCCATACTGCTTCGCATAGAGAAACTCAAATCTTTGAATATCATATTTCAAATATGCCAGTGGAATCATATCGTAATAGCCCTTAATATAATCAAGCAGCATCCGTACTTCTTCCCGCAGATTTTTCTCTAATAAAAACTCGCAGACATCAAAATAAAACTCCAATCGTTCAAAAAAGCCCTCTTCTAAAATCGGCAGCTCCAGCATTTGCTTTAAATAAGCATTTAACTTGTCCTTATTCTGACTCATACAAGCTGTCTGAACCGCCAGATTCAGCACACAGGCACTTACTGATTCTTCACATGCTTCTCCCGTGAGTTCCTCGATTCTGCTCAATAATTCTATACTTTTATCCAGCCGTCCCTGCTTGATATAGATTTTTCCCCGATATGCCAGCAAAATAACTTCTGTATCTTTTTCCGCTTCCGGATGCTTCTTTCTATATTCTTTCAGCATCTCCAACGCAAGGATCTGATATTCCAAGGCAGTGTCCTGATCACCTAATCTGCCATTGAAAAACGCAAGACTGACATAACACTGTATAATTTCCTTATGAAATCCGCCTTCCATACTAAGCTTTAAAGCTTTCAATAAATTCTCTTTTGAAATAATCTCCTGGCCTAAATATCCATAGATCAAACCTAAAATATGATAACTTCTGGCCTGTGCCTGTCTGATAGCTTCACTTCCGGACGTTCTGACACAGCGCAGCAGCAAATCCATCGCTGCCCGAAAATCTCCCCTTATAAAACAGGATTCCCCTGCCAGACAAAGACCATTTGTCATCTCCTCAATATTAGCGATTTCTACCTGTTCCTGCTTTATCATTATGACATAAATCCTCGCAAACCGCTTATTTCCTTGGCTTTCTTTGCAATATCCAACTGATTCATCTGCAAATATTTTTCCAATATGATAAGCTCTTCTTTTTCAAATCCTCTGCTTTTGGTAATGCTGCAGTCCGGAATAGAGCCTTCCGCATAAGCATTTCCTGCCTCAAAGGTTACAGATATCTTCTTTCTGCCATCCGCCGCCACAATACAGGAATACGTCATTGTCATTTCTTCCTTGTCAGTCATACCGCAGCCTCCTCACATTTCTTCATCCTTTTCAAAAGAGCTGTTTATGATCTTCCCGGACAATAATCTCCAGCATCTATGCTCTTAATATTTTTATAAGCTAAAATCGCTGCTACTGTTTTGGCATCCTGAATTCTTCCCTGATAGATCATTTCACATAAATCGTCCAAATCCCATGCCTCTACTTCGATATCTTCGGCATCATCTAAATGCTGTTCGGTCTTTTCTAAATTTCTTGCCAGATAAACATCCACAAATTCATCACAAAAAGCAACTGTAGTTTTCAAAGAAATCAGAAAACTGATATTCGCACTGCGATATCCTGTTTCTTCTTCTAACTCTCTGGCAGCTGTAACCTTTGTATCTTCTGTCACACTGTCTCGCGCGCCTGCCGGAATTTCTAACGTAACTCGATCAATGGAAGGTCTGTCCTGACGCACCATTAATAATTTTCCATCTTCCCGCACTGCTACAACTGCAGCAGCTCCTTTGCGGTGCGATACAAAATCCCACTCCTCTGTCTTTCCATTTGGAAGCTCCATAGTGTCCTTGTAAATGTCTAAAATGGCTCCGCTATGCACTAATTCACGTTTAATTCTTGTAATCTGCTCACCCATTTTCTCTTTTCGCCTTTCCTCTCTTACTATCTTTTGTTTTCCTGTAACAGTTCTTTCTGTAACGCACTGTTCATAATAGACCTTACTACGTTTTCACAGCAGCGTCTTACATCTGCTCCTTTTATTGTACCACTTTTTACGCCATTTAAAATATCTTTTTTATCTGCTTTTGTGCCAGGCATAATTAAATCATTCCCTGCTGCCAAAGCCATTGCACTGCTCGCGCAGCCTTTACTGGTCGAAAACCAGTCTGTCATTACCACACCTTTAAACCCCCATTCCTGCCTTAACACCTTCGTACACAAATCATAGCTGTTTGGCGTATAAGTGCCATTTACTTTATTATAAGAAGTCATAACTCCTTTAGCATTTCCAAGTCTGACTGCCTTTTCAAATCCTCTTAAATAAATCTCACGTAATGCTCTTTCACTGACATTACTTGACATACCTTTTCGGTTATCCTCCTGGTTATTACATGCGAGGTGCTTAATTGTAACATAATAACCCTCTTTGCGCTGTACACCGGCTATAATAGCAGAAGCCATCATTCCCGTCAAAAGCGGATCTTCCGAATAATATTCAAAATTACGTCCGCACAAAGGATTTCTATGAATATTTAATGCCGGTGCCAGCCAATAGGTACAGCCATATTCTTCCATTTCTTCAAGTATCGCCATTCCAACTTCATACAGCATCGAATAATTCCATGTCTGAGCCAAAGCCGCCGCCACCGGAAACGCCGTTGTAAATTGATACAAAATCGTAGATTTATCCGGATCTGCCATAATAAATCGCTTAATAAACTTCGGTATCATATCATAAAAAGACATTGGTGCATCAATCATTTTTGTCTTTTTTCCATCAATTAACGCCGTCCTCTTCTGAATGCGGATACCTGCCGGACCATCACATAAGGTAACGTTCACCAGTCCTTTATCCCAAAATTTTGAAGTCGTATTGCCTACAGAACCAGGCATATTGAACTTCACCTTGCTGTCATACACTCCGACGCCTACTACAATATCCACCATGTCTTCTAAAGACAGAGCATCTACAAATCTTTCCACTTCCGTATAAGCACAATGCGCCGGTTCATCATATGGATAATATTTCGTGTAAAAAGCCTTTTTTTCTACCTTTAAGCGTGGAACTGCTTTCATAACGATCATTTGCTTTCGCTTTGGCGCCTTTAATTCTTCAAAAGCTTTCTGCACCTTACAAATATTCTGATGCTTTGAAACAATGATTTCTTCTTCCACCTCTATAACTGCGCAAATCGTTGTATTTCTGGAGGAATTGCCTATATGTACAAAGTAATCTCCTGCTTCTAACACATAACATGCATCGGATTCTCTATAACTGGAAAGATCTCTCATATCAAAATATACCACCGCCGTCCACGATTCTCCCGGTGCCAGACACTTTGTCTTTCTAAATCCCACAAGGCTTTGATATTCCTTATCCAGTGTCCCCTCCGGTGCACTGACATACACCTCTGCCACTTCTTTTCCTGAAAAGGAATCCCCGGTGTTTTTCACTTCAATCCGAAGCTCCACCTCCGTACCTTTCAGTGTGACTTTTTCTGTTTTCATCTCAAATTCAGTGTAGCTTAAACCATATCCGAATGGATAACGCGGTTCTACACCAAATGTATCAAAATAGCGGTATCCTACATAAATACCTTCTTTATAATATTCATCCTCTAAATTTCCATTTAAATAACTAAATTCATCCGAATATGGAATATCCGAATATTTCATCGCCCAGGTAGATGCCAGCTTACCGGATGGTGTCACTTTTCCGGACAATACATCCGCAACTGCCGTTCCTCCGGCTGTTCCCAGCTGACAAATAAAAAGTACCGCATCAATATCCTGAATTTTATCCAAAAAGGACACATCTAACTGTGCTCCTGCATTAATTATTAAAATAAAATTCTCATAATGACTGGCACAGAAAGCAATATTTGCCTCTTCTATATCCGTTACAAACAGATCACCTTTTTTTGCTCTGCGGTCAATTCCCTCGCCTGCCTGACGGCTCAATACATAAATACAGGTATCTGTATTACTTTCTGCTAAATCTGCCTCTGTAATCAGTCTTCCGTCAATTCCGGGAAAATTTTCAAGCACAGACATCGGATTCTTTAAAAGTCTTTTTATTTTACCAGACTGATAAGCCTGCTCTTGTCTGTCATAATCAGCATCGAAATCATCAAGCCACCTTTCCGTAGAAATCGTAAAGCCTGCTGCTTTCATTCCTTCATAGACACTGACACTATGACGCTCGTTTACCTCTCCGGAACCTCCTCCGCCTTTTACTGTTTTTCTGGCACCCGAACCATATAACGCGGTCTTTCCTATGGGAATTGGCAGAACACCATCATTTTCTAAAAGTACAATACTTTCACAGGCAGCCTTATAAGACACTTTCAAATTTCGCTTTTCACGTTCGTTCGGCTCTGATTCCAACCTTGCCTTTGTCAAGACTTCCATTGTAAAACATCCCCTCTCACATTATCTGTCGTTACTGTCTACTCCGTTTCCAGTAATTATTTATCAATGCGAATACGGTAAGCTGTTTCAAATACTTTTAAAGGTTCTAAGGCATTGCCCCATTCCCGCTGCTCTAAGCTGCCTTCATAATCAATCCGGTCACATCTGCCGCACCATGGCTCGATACATACAAATGGTGCCTGCTTTTTCTCCGGTGACCATACTGCAACAAGCGGCATATCAAAGCTTACTGTGATGTATGGTTTTCCTTCCGGTGTCACTAAAGCCACTTCTTTTACCTGATTTTCTTCGAAAATATAGGTCCCTCTGTCACCCATATCAAAAAAGCCCTCTGTCATCTGGCATCTGCCGTTTTCTAACTCTAACACTCTCTTTTCCGGTAGTCTTAAGCCGCTTGCAAGCTCTGCTGAATAATATTCTGCTTTTTCCTGCACGTCTAACTGTAAGAAATATTCACTCTGCTTCGTTCCCTCTTCAATTGGACATAAGAATGCCGGATGTGCACCAATTGAAAAATGCAATGTCTCTTTCTCAGATGGATTTGTCACCTTCCACATTACTTTTAATGTATTTTCGATTAGCTGATATCCAATTTCCAGACAAAAATCCAATGGAAATTTCTGTCTTGTCTCTTCTGTAGATTCTAATTGGAACCAGATTTCTTCGGTTGTCTGTGATACAAATGCAAACTCCATATCTCTGGCAAATCCATGCTGTCCCATAGAATATTCGATTCCGTTATAGCGGTATTTTCCATCTCTGACTTTTCCTACAAATGGAAAAAGCACCGGTGAATGTCTTCCCCAAAAAGCACTGTCACCGTACCATAAATACTCTTTTCCTGCATTATCCTGCAGAGAAATCAATTCTGCCCCAAAACTTTCAAATGTTGCTTTCAAACTTTCGTTTTTCAATACATACTGCATGGTCTGCCTCCCTCATTTTGTAACTATTCAGAGCCAAGGCAATTTGTATAAAAAGAATGACTCCTGCTTGCAGTGAGGAATTCTTTTTTGCAAATTTCTTTGGCGAGAAGCCACAGCGAGGAAACACATAGTGTTTTCGAGCTTGGCTCTGAATTGTTATTATTATTTTTTATTCTATCTCATGAAACTGTTTTACACTTCCGTTTAAATCTACATAATCATTTGTAGAAATTTCGTTCATATAGTCAAAGAGTGCCTCTGCCTCTTCTCCTTCAAATTTTTTTGTCTCTCCCGCCTGCGCATAAGCCGGAATAATGGAATAGGATACCTCCCCGTTTGACTGTATCTCCACCTTCACCAGCATTGTTTTTGCAATCGTCTGTGCAAAAACATAATTTCCAAGACTGTAGAAAACCGGTTTGTCTTCTATAAACTCAATCCCCTGCAATACATGCGGATGTGCACCTATAATCACATCTGCACCGGCCTCTATGCAGTGTCTGGCAATGACAGTCTGATAATCCTGCGGCAATGCCTCTCTTTCAATTCCCCAATGCACATAGACGGCCAGAAAATCACATTCTTCTTTTGCTTCTCTAATGCATTCTACAAGCCGTGTATCATCATATGTGGCAAATAATCCCGGTTCTCTGATATCTACATTCCACTCCGCTACCGGAATTACTCTGGTAGCTGCCAGAAATCCAATCTTTCGTCCATCTGCTTCGATAATCTGCAGTTTCTCTGCACGCTCCTTTGTGTCTCCGGCTCCTGCATATAAAATACCTGCATCATCCAGCGTCGCAAATGTATCCTCTAACGCTTCCAGCCCAAAATCAATTGTATGATTATTCGCAAGACTTACGATATCCACACCCATGTCCTTTAAAATCTGCACATACTTCGGATCTGTCTGAAAGGTAAACTTTTTATCCTCCATAGGTGTTCCGCGATTACTAAACTGAAACTCATTATTCACCATACAGATGTCCGCTTCCTGCATTTCTTTTAAAAGCTCTTCGGACACTAATCTCGTAACACCTTCCGTATCATAATACTGTTCCATTGCCTCTGCAATCAACACATCTCCTGCAAAAACAATCGTCGTTACTTTATTCTGTGTCTGCAGCTCTTTAAATTCCGTCTCTTCTTCTGTTTCCTCTGCTTGTGCCTGCTCCGTCCCTATTTGCATATCTGCATTCCGGCTTCCTGATTCCTGAAAAAAACGTCCATAAAACACCAATAATGCCAGAATCATACAGGTGATTGAAAGAGAGAGGACATATAATAAGATTCTTACTTTTTTTGACATATCCCTGCTGCCTCATTAAATAAAGTTTGCGTTTCGCGCAAACACCGCGCGGTGCTGCAAAGCAACCTATTTCCTTTCCATTTTAAATTGTATAGTTAATAAAATTGTAACATATTAGGTACCTTTTTACTAGATTTAATTTTTATTCTGCAAAATGCCCTGTCATCAAAGCTGATATTCCCTCTCTGCACACCTTTTGTACCGGGAAACTGCCGAAAACACATGGGGTCTTCCTTTAATATCCGCTCTAATTCCTTTTCTGACTCACTCAAATTCTTTCCAACAACCGGATAACCGTCACTGGCAAGAATGATTTCATCAGCTTGCTCCACCGGATAAATTTTTATAAATTCTTCTCTTATTCCTTGTCCATTTAAAACCGGATAGCCAAATTCTCCCGTACAATTTTCGAATTGAAACTGCATCTGTAAATTCTTCTGAATGGCATTTCTTCCTAAATCATTCGCCTTCAGCATTTCCAGTGTTTTTCCATTTAAAAGCTCATATTCCAGCACATAAGCGCGCAAATCTGCATTTAACCGGTCAATCTTTTTTACATGAGAATATACCTTATCATTCAGACGGCACTGACAATCTCCATAGCTCCAAATTTCTTTGTAATAATGATTGTAAACAATGACAGAAGCTCTTGGATAATCTTCTACTAACAGTTCTTCTTTACAAGGGGCGATACTGTCATGCAATACCGCATCCAAATTACAGAACAGTTCCTTTGCAGACTGTTCTGGCGATGTCAGATTTAAATACTCGATAATTTTATCCTTCGCATAACAGCCGCTTTTCCTGCCATCCCATAATTTTGTTCCCTTTGCTGTCACCCCATCTACAACTGCGGCCAAATTCTCTCCAATAAAAATTCCATCCTCACAGGTTTTAAAATTATTCTCTTTTCCACAAAGAAACGTTTCTATTATGTGCAAACGATAACCTCCTCTTTATACAATACAGAGAGGCAAATTCCATACAACATCCTTTTGTTTATTTTATAATGAACAAAACGATTTCGTACAAAATTCGCCTCTCTTTTATCTTATTTATTCTTCTGTTGTCTCTGTAACTGTTTCAGTAGATACCTCTTCTGCGAGCGCTTCTACAGGTGCTTCCTCTTCTCCTAATAAAACACCTACTACCAGCCATCTGTTATTTGGCTTTCCTCCAATACAGGTAGCCAGTGTTACTAACTGACCTTCTTCTGATGCCTGCATATCCTCTCTGATATTGCCATAGCACTCCGCTAAGTCAGCCCTAAATTCTGCTTTCGCATCTTCTGTATCAAAATCATATTTATATAAAATATGAGCATTTGAAAACTGAACTGCTGCATAAATTTCATATACTAACGTTTTTTCCGGTGTATAAATATAGAAGTAACGGTTTGCCTCAAAAAATTCATCTTCTGAAAACTTATGCAATCCTTTAAACATAGTGCCATTTTTCATATTATGGCCATAGATAACCGTATTATTGTCCGAAAAATCCTTTGCATTCATATTCTGTGTATAAATACAGCCCGGAAGTCCTTTTGAATGGTCCAGATTATGCTCCAAATAATAGTCTGTTTCGGTTGGATGCTGTAAAACCGGATAATCTACCTTTGTATCCGGAATATGAATCCATGCATAAATATGCTCATTTTCTTCTGCTAAAGCGTTCCAATCAAGTCCCAAATCCGGCACTTCAACACCTAACTGCTCTAATATACTCGGTTCTTCCGTCTCCGTCTCTACAATCTCTGTTTCTGTCTCCACAACAATTTCTGTTACTTCTTCTGTCTCATTTTCTATTGTCTGCTGATTTAAATTACAGCCGGCCAGACACATGCCCGCTATTGCCAAAAAAGCGAAATATGTACCTTTTTTCCAATTTCTCATTTTCTGCTATCCTCTGCTTCTTCTCTCATTTACTGCTTAGTTTAATCTAAGCAGTAATAAAAATCAACCATTACTTTTTATCAAAATCCAATTCTACATTTGTTACTGACATTGTCTCTGAACAGTAACATACACTTGGCATACTGCTGTGTAAAATTATTTGCTTTTGCATCATAAAACAAAGCGCTTGAAAAATTGACAGGGATTTATTCTGGCTCTATAATATGTAAGTATTCAATGTCATTTCATTCTTTATTGCCAAAAAACGGCAGAATGTGGGGGAAAATATGAATCATATTATTGAAATAAAAGACTTTTCAGATCCGGAACTGGATGTGTATGCCCGCTTGACCGAAGCACAGCTGCTTCACTACTATGAACCACATGGCGGACTTTTTATTGCAGAAAGCCCGAAAGTAATTGACCGTGCCTTAGATGCAGGATGTAAACCCGTTTCACTATTAATGGAGCCGAAACACATCACTGGTGAAGCCGCAGGAATCATTCACCGCTGTGGAGATATTCCTGTCTATACCGCAGATTTAAATGTTTTAACCCAGCTTACCGGGTTTCAGTTAACCAGAGGTGTATTGTGTGTCATGCACCGTCCTTCTTTGCCAACAGTAAGGGAGGTTTGTCAGAATGCACGCCGAATTGCTGTTTTGGAAAATGTTATGAATCCAACTAATATTGGTGCCATTTTCCGCTCCGCCTCCGCGCTAAATATGGACGCAGTTTTATTGACACCAGCCTGCAGCAATCCACTCTACCGCCGTGCTTCCCGTGTCAGCATGGGAACCGTCTTTCAGATTCCATGGACATATCTGGATGAAAAACATACCGAAACACATTTTTCATGGGAGGAATCCGGCACACAGTTCCTTCACGAATTAGGCTTTAAAACTGCTGCTATGGCTCTCTGCGATGACTCTGTCAGCATCAATGACCCAAAGCTTGCCTCAGAAGAAAAACTTGCAATTATCCTTGGTACAGAAGGTGACGGCCTCGCAGACTGTACCATCACAGACTGTGACTACACTGTAAAAATTCCTATGTCGCACGGAGTCGATTCCCTAAATGTAGCGGCTGCAAGTGCAGTAGCATTTTGGGAGCTTGGAAAGTGTTATTTTAACGTAATGTAAATATAAAAATAAGAAGAACCGCAGCAAAAAAGCAAGGCAGGTTCTTCTTATGTTTCAATAATCTTATTTCGAAATAAAATGATGAACTAAATAGCAATTTGTTCTATCTCTTTAAGCCAGATACTTGCACTGGCATCAGATGGCATATGCAAATCTCCTCTTGGAGATACTCCTACACTGCCGACTTTTGGTCCATCCGGCAGACAAGAGCGTTTAAACTGCTGGCTGAAGAATCTGCGGTAATAGTTTTTGAGCCATTTTAAGATCGTTTCATTATCATATTCTCCTTCAAATGCATACTGAGTCATGCGGTAAATCTTTTCCGGTCCAAAGCCGAGACGCAGCATATTATATAAGAAGAAATCATGAAGCTCATATGGTCCTACTAAATCCTCTGTTTTCTGAGAAATCTCTCCATCTGTCGGCGGAAGAAGTTCTGGTGATACCGGAGTATCTAATACATCCAGTAATACTGCTTTTAAAGCTTCATCGCTGCACTCTTCTGCATAGAATCGTACCAAATGACGTACCAATGTTTTTGGCACATCACCATTTACTGCATACATGGACATATGGTCGCCGTTATAAGTAGCCCAGCCTAAAGCTAATTCTGACAAATCTCCCGTTCCAACTACCATACCGTTTACTTCATTTGCAAGATCCATCAAAATCTGAGTACGCTCTCTGGCCTGACTGTTTTCATAAGTTACATCATGCACCTTGATATCATGTCCGATATCCTCAAAATGTGTGGTAACAGCATTTTTGATACTGATTTCCGAGAAATCGGCACCAAAGGATTTAATCATATTCACCGCATTGTCATAAGTACGATCTGTGGTACCAAAGCCCGGCATCGTTACTGCCTTAATATTTTCATGCGGCAGTCCTAATAAATCAAATGCACGTACAGTTACTAATAAAGCTAATGTCGAATCTAAGCCGCCGGAAATACCGATTACCGCATTTTTGCAGTGTGTATGTTCCAAACGTTTTTTCAAACCCATTGCCTGCATATGGAAAATTTCTTCGCAGCGTTTTCTTCTTTCCAAAGCATCTTCCGGTACAAAAGGCATTTTCTCCACTTTGCGGGTAAGCTCTGTTTCTGTAATCTCCAAAGAGAATGGAATTTCTTTATAGCCATCGTATCTTGCCACAAATGTAGACATTTTACGGCGTTCTGCCTCAATGCGATAAAAATCAATTTCCGAATAAATCGTTTCGTTTGTAAAACGTTTTGCTTCTGCCAAAAGACAGCCATCTTCTGCAATTAAATTATGTCCGGAATAAACAGCATCCTGTGTAGACTCTCCCTCACCGGCACTTGAATAAAGGTAACCGCAAAGCAAACGTGCAGACTGTCCGGTTACTAAATTTTTACGATAAGTGTCTTTTCCTGTAATTTCATCAGAAGCTGATAAATTTACAATCAATGTCGCTCCGTTTAATGCATGTATCACACTTGGCTGCTGCGGTGCCCACAAATCCTCACAGATTTCCACACCCACCTTTAATTCCGGCATCTCTTTGCACGAAAATAACAACTTTGTCCCCATTGGAACTGTCATATTTTCTGTAAACTGTACTTCAACTGCATCTTCCATACCGACTGCAAAGTAACGGCTCTCAAAAAATGTATTATGGTTTGGAATACAGCTCTTCGGCACAAATCCAAGAATTTTTCCTTCAGAAATAGCTGCTGCTACATTATAAAGCTTTCCATGGTATGCATATGGCAGACCCACAAAAATCAAACAATCCATAAAAGTCGTAAAGCCTGCAATCTTTAACAATGCATTTTTTGCTTCGCGCAGCATTTTCTCCTGTAAAAATAAATCTCCACAGGTATATCCTGTAATACAAAGTTCCGGAAGCGCAATTACTTTCGCTCCTGCAGCTGCCGCCTCAGCAATAGCGTCACAAATGATATCCGCATTATAAGCGGTATCTCCTACAACAATTTTAGGTGTTACTGCTGCCACTTTTACAAATCCGTGTTTCATGATTTTCCCTCTTTCTGCCTTTTTGGCGCAATATTCTAATATATTTTTTGAAACGAATCAGGGCCAATGCTCTAATCGTTTTACTTCTTTAACTGCTTCAAATCTTCAATCGTAAATTCATAAGCATGATTACAGAACTGGCACTTCACTTCAATCGACTCGCCGTCATTAATAATATCATCCAAATCCTTGCTGCTTAATGTCGCAATTGCTCTGGATACGCGTTCCTTCGAACAGTCACAGCGGAAAGCAGTTGGAATGGTATCTGTAATTTCCACCCCAAACTCTCCTAATACGATTTCCAAAATCTGCTCCGGTGTATTTCCTTCTTCTAACATTTCTGTCACAGACTTAATTTCACTGATTTTCTTCTCCAATTTATCAATCACATCATCCGGTGTAAAAGGCATCAGCTGAATGATAAATCCGCCTGCCTGCTTTACAGAACCATCTACATCTACTAATACACCTAAGCCTACTGCAGAAGGGATCTGCTCAGAGGTTGCAAAATAATATGTCAAATCCTCTGCAATTTCACCAGTCTGTAACACAGTCTGTCCTACATATGGCTCTTTTAATCCTAAATCCTTAATAACACTCATGACACCAAGTCCTAATGCTCCGCCAACATCCAATTTGCCGTCTTTATTTGGAGGCAGTACCACATCAGATACTTTTGGGAAACCTTTTACATGACCCGTAGAATCTGCCGTAACCGTAAGTCCCTGTGCCGGACCGCTGCACTGAATCTGAATTGTCAATAAATCCTTTTCTCCTTTCATCATGCTTCCCATCATAGAAGCCGCAGACAAAAGTCTACCCAATGCCGCTGTAATAACAGGTGTTGTATTATGATGCTCTCTTGCTTCCTCCACCATATTTTTTGATGTAATTGCAAATGCACGAATTGAACTATTCGCCGCAGTCGCTCTGACAATATAATCGTTCATTTATTAAATCCTGCCTTTCCTTTATCTTCTATCATAAAGTGATACTAACCATTCACCATTCTCACACTATCACTGATTGCACTTTACCCTGCTCTCTTGCAATGATATAAATTCGTTCACTGTCTTCTTTCACCGGTTCTTTCGTAAAAGCATCATACGCTGCCACAAATTCCATCCCGGCTTCTTCTAATAAGCATTTCACCGTATCTAAATCATATACCTTTTGGTAATGCGTTTCTTCGTATTTGCGGTATAATCCGCCCGCTTCCTGAATAAAAAGAGTCAAATCATATTCATTAATTCCCTCTTCTTCATCAAAATAATTCTCCCAGATAAAACTGCTCTCTTCCCGATTCTCTGCTATCGTTGTCTCTCCTAACAGTTCTTCATATTTATATCTGGTATTTAAATCAAAAATAAAAACACCTTTCGGGTCTAAATAAGTATTTACCAGCTTAAATACCCGGAGCAGCTCATCTTCTTCTAAAATATAATTCATAGAATCACAAATGCTAATGACTGCCCGAACTGTTCCATATAATTCAAACTCACGCATGTCCTGCTGCAGATACAAAATTTTTATATCTGCTTCCGTGCCATCACTGCTTTCCTCTGAATCTATATCCGCTAAACCCACGTCTTCTAATGCAGACTGGTCATACTGATACTCTCTGGCAATTTCTAACATATCCTCCGAATAATCAATTCCTATCATATCATAGCCTGCTGCTGCCAAAAGTCTGGTCATTTTTCCCGTGCCACAGCCTAAATCCAGCACAAGCCCATTCTCTATTTTCTCCTCTTTCAGCAAAGATATTACATATCTGCTCCATTCTTCATAAGGCACATTGTCCATGAACAAATCATAAACCTGTGCAAAACTCGTATAAGCTTCCATCTTTCACCGCCTATTCTAATTATCCTAATTTATATATAGGCGGTGATGAAAATTGCCGCCTGCGCTACGCGCGGTCACGAAGTGACACATTCCTGATTCGCGCGTGTGTGCATCCCCCGGAGGGCTATATATTCGGTGAAATTTCTAATCACCGAATATATAGTAACAACTTTTTTTCAGAAAAGCAATATATTACTGTTCAAAGAGCTATCAGATAGCGAAAGAACGTGATTCAGGTGTTGATTATTTTTTTTCAAACTATTATACTTATTTCGTAGCGATTCCTTACCGCATCGTTACTTTATTATAATGCTAGAAAGGCGTGGTCATTTACATGCAGGAAAATTTTGAACATTACATATCACGAAACATACAAACCTTTTATAAAAAGAAGCTGCCATCACCGATTGTATATTTAGTCATTCTTCTTATTGTGTGGAATATCTTTTCCCTCTCAGAACTGCTTTTCCCAGCCTCCTTTACAGCAAAAAGCACACTTGCTGAGACTCACAGCCAGAACACAAAATATGTAGAGGCCTACTTGTCCGACCTATATTTTACCGGATACACCCGTACATTTTTAGGAAATACCACCGGATATTACTATTACACTATGCGTAATGAAGAATGTTATTTTGTTCTTCTTTCACCGCGATCCTGTGAAGAGGGTCTTCCTTATATTTCCGAACTGACCGTTTCTGCCGCTTTATATCCGGGTAATGATACCTATCAATTGTTATTGGATAATGTCGCCCGTGATTTAAGTTGGACCGGCACCGGTATCCGAAGCAAGGTTTCTCCTTACTATCTAAGTGAACCGGATTTTAACCCAATTGGAAATACACTGTTATTCCTCTTTATTTTTGGTACCGGATTTTATGCACTGGCTTCTGTTTTACTTGCCATTCTCTACATCAAAAAACCTGTTTTATCACCGCCATGCCGGGATTTAGGACTTTATGGTGATAAAGAAAAATTACTGGAACAGGCAGAAGAAGAGCTGGCAACCCTGCCACAGCTGGCAACAGAAGATATTTTTATTACGGAACACTTTTTTATCCTTGCTTCCGAATATGGAATTGCAATCATACCAATCGACCAAATCATCTGGATATACAAATATTCCACAATGCACAAGTTCTTTTGGTATCATTTCAGCATTACCTATACGCTGCACATCAGTGCAAACAAGCATTTATACCTGCGCTGTCCAAAGAATGTCAAATCTGACATCGATGGTATCGCAGACTACCTGGCAGAAGCCAATCATGATATTTTAGTGGGATTCAGCGAGGAAAATCGCTTAAAAGCGCAGGAAATTCAGGGTGCACCGCTTCAAATTGAGAAAGTTGTGAACTTTTTGAAGAAAAGAATCTAATATTATCCACAAATCTTTTGTTTAAAAACTACACAAAAAGAGCCTTGAGAAATTCTCAGGGCTCTTCTTATTTTTAAAATGATTCAATTATTTCACTGTAACCTTTTCAAGTTTCCAGATATCATCTACATATTCCTGAATTGTTCTGTCTGAAGAGAACTTACCGGAGCAAGCGATGTTCATGATAGCACTCTTAGCCCATGCAGATTCATCTTTGTAAAGGTTCATAATCTTCTCCTGTGCTGCTGCATAAGAGCGGAAATCTTTTAATACAAAGTAAGTATCTGCATACTGTGATGACTGAGTATTTAATAATGAGTTATAAAGCTCACGGAATAACTCGCGGTCACCAGCTGCATAAGTTCCATCTACCATCTGTGTTAATACACGGCGGATTGCATCATCATTGTTAAAGATTTCAATTGGGTTATAATCACGTTTGCGTTCATGTTCGATTACTTCGTCAGAACTCATACCAAAGATTACCATGTTGTCTTCGCCAACTTCTTCATACATTTCTACGTTAGCACCATCCATTGTACCAATTGTGATAGCACCATTTAACATAAACTTCATGTTACCTGTACCGGATGCTTCTTTAGAAGCTG
>CAYYZV010000029.1:0-17435 GCA_964476275.1 uncultured Roseburia sp. | reverse complement strand
ATATAAGTTAATTTTGTGCAAATTGGTGGTTTAATAGTTCCATGAAGTCATCTACATTTTTAGAAGTTACATAAAAGCCGAAACCTTCTTCATATAAAGATTGATCCGGTATATTTCCTGCCAAATATTCCAACATTAAGTCGCCGGTTTCGGCATTGTAATGATTGGTGTCTACATATCTTGTATGATTTAATGTGACCTGATTTAGTCCGCTAAAATTGTAATAATCAGTGATATCTGCAAGCCGTTCTAAAAATTCAAGGTAATCATCTCCCGAACTATAATACGCAGTGTAGTGAATTGGATTTGTAAATACAATCAATTCGATATCATTTTCTTTGCAGATAGCGGTCATTTCTGCAATAGCGTTCAAGGATTCATCCATACGATTTGCATTTCCGAGACTGACGGGTGCATTTTCTTTGTTGATGGTAGTTTCCAGTCCATATTCGCACCACCAGCCCCAATTATAAAAACGCTCGGCATAATTCGGTTCAGGAACATTATCTTTGCTTATTTTTAAGGATTGAAGTGCAATATAAGGATCTAAATAAAGCATAAGAAAATCAATCGGATTTTCCATGGCATATTCATAAGAGGATCTGGAGTGATCGGTTTGATGAAGTACCGGACTTTTGGTATAAGATAAACTGTCTACCCCCAAATAAACTCTTTTTGGAATAATGTCATTTGCTATCATTGTTTTTAAATTAGCTAAGTGTTCCTGCGGAATTCCTTCAGAATAGGTCATATTGTAACAGGTTACATCAGAAATATTTTCTGTGTGGATTGCACCTACGCGGGAGGAGCCAAATAAAAAGGCATTAAATTTGTCAGGATTTTTTAAAATATGTCTCATTTTGATGTAGTTGGTATTTGGTTCCACTCCATTATCACGGATATTGTCTGCATGAAATATGTTATATGGGTCAATTGAAATTGGAATTACCGTCATAAACAAGCCGCAAAATATACCGAAAAACAGAATCTTTTTAATAAATTTTTTCACGTAACACCTCTTTAAAATTGGAAATATACAAATGCCGCTTCACCAGAGGCTTTAAACAGCATAATAAATACTAACATAAATAAATAAACACTGTAGCGTATGACAATGTGCTTTGAACTAATCCACTGAATGACATCGGTTTTTAAGGAAAAGAAGTCATATACAGCCAAAAGCAAAATGGAAAACAGTGGAACTGCAAAGGTTTCTACTGAAAACCCAATGTTATAAAATCCGTTCAACAAATAGGTGAGAATACCGGCATCAAGTCCGTAGAACAAATTTGAAATAATCAAACCGGCATCCTTTAAAGTATTTGCACGGAAGAAAATCCATGCAAAGGAACAAAGCAAAAATACTAAAATTACGCGTAAAACCCATATAAAAGAGAATTTTTTTACAGTCACATTTTTACACAGAGTCTTTTCTACTACCTGCAAACATCCGTGTATACCGCCCCAGATTACAAAAGTCCAATTTGCACCATGCCATAAGCCACTGACTAAAAAAGTGATTATCAGGTTGAGATTTGTCCGAAGTCTGCCGCGTCTGTTGCCGCCTAAAGGAATATAGACATAATCCTTAAACCATGTGGATAAGGAAATATGCCAACGGCTCCAGAATTCCTTGATGCTGGCTGAAAAATAGGGACTTTTGAAGTTATACATTAAATCAATATCCAGTAGTTTGGCACAGCCGACTGCGATGTCAGAGTAACCGGAAAAATCGCAGTATATCTGAATGGTAAAAAATAAAGTGGCCAGTACAAGTGCAAACCCTTTAAATGCATGTGGGGAATCGTAGACTTTGTCTACATAAGCAGCAAAAACATCTGCAATTACTAATTTTTTGAAAACTCCCCATACCCTCAATTTCATACCATAGGCAGCTTTGTCATAGCAAAAGTGATGCTCTGCTTTGATTTGTGGAAGCAGATTAGAGGTTCGTTCGATCGGTCCGGCTACCAGCTGAGGAAAAAAAGAGATAAATGCTGCATATTTTCCGAAATGGTGTTCTGCCGGAACAGTTCCTTTATATACATCAATGACATAGCTTAATGTCTGAAAAGTGTAGAAAGAAATACCAACCGGTAATAATAAGTTTAAGGTAGTTGGATGAAGTGAAATTGCAAAAGTATTAAAAATGGCAATTACGCTGTCTTGGAAAAAGTTAAAGTATTTAAAGAAAAAGAGTATGCCAAGGCTTATGACAGCTGTAATACCAAGACAGCCTTTTTTTATCCCGGGGCTGTCTGTTTTCTCAAGCAGCAGTGCGGTAATGTATGAAATAAATGTAGTTCCTAAAATTAAAACTACATATTTTACATTCCAGCTCATATAAAAATAATAACTTGTAATAAGCAGTACAGCCCAACGAAAACGGTGGGGCAGTGCCCAGTACAAAATAAATACAATTGGTAAAAAAATTGCAAATGAAAGAGAATTAAATAGCATAGAAGACCCTCATTTTTTATATAAATAGTTTCTTTGATAATAAATCAACATTATCATAGCAGAGTTTAAAAGAATCTTCAAGGAAAATGCCCCGAATTGTCTAGATTAGGAGACCTTGGTATGCTATAATGACAAATAGTAATTTGATAATGGAGTGTACATTAGGATGAAAAAATATATAGATTATGTGATAAAATTAATAGTATGGTGTTGGAATAGTTCTGTTATGCGTTATATCTTTTTTGGAGGATGCACGACGCTGGTAAATCTGGGGACCTATTATATTTTGCGCTTGATGACCAATTTAAATATGAATATAGCAAATACGATTTCTGTTATTGCAGCTATTTTATTTGCATATTTTGTAAATTCTAAGTTTGTTTTTGAGTCAAAGGCAGAAAGTCTGAAAGAACAGTTTGAGGAGTTTGTGAAGTTTATCAGTGCCAGAGCAGTAACGATGGTGATTGAAGTAGGCGGATTATGGCTGCTGGCTGATATTATGCATATGAATGACTATATTGCAAAGTTCCTGATACAGTTTATTGTATTAGCATTGAATTATGTTTTTAGTAAATTTTTGATTTTTACGAAAAAAGAGGACAAGTAGGAGAAAAGCAGAATGAAGTTATCATTGGTAGTACCTTGTTATAACGAAGCGGAGAATGTAAAGGCATTTACAGAACAGGCAAGGGAGATTTTGCAGGGAATTGAATACGAAATTGTATTCATTAACGATGGAAGTAAAGATGATACCATTAAACGGTTAAAAGAGATAAAAAAAGAAGAAAAAGATAACCTGGTTATTGTTAATTTTTCCCGTAATTTTGGAAAAGAAGCAGGGGTATATGCCGGATTGCAGCATGCAGCAGGAGAGTATGTAGTCATTATTGATGCGGATTTACAGCAGCCGATTTCGGTGGCAAGAGAGATGTACGAGTTTTTAGAAGCCAATGATGAATACGATGGAGTAGCTGCTTATCAGGAGGAACGAAAAGAAGGAAAGGTAATAAGCTTCTTTAAAGCGGCCTTTTATGGATTGATTAATAAACTTACAGATGTTCCTTTATATAAAGATGCGAGTGATTTTCGATGTCTTCGCCGTATTGTAGTGGAAGCAATATTAAGTATGTCAGAGTACCATCGTTTCTCAAAGGGGATTTTTGCATGGGTTGGGTTTAACATCTATTATCGTCCTTACGAAGTGCAGGAACGGCATGCCGGAACGACATCATGGTCATTTTTGAAATTGTTAAATTACGCACTTGAGGGAATGATTTCTTTTTCAACGAAACCACTGCGTGCAGTAACGACATTAGGTATTGGAATATCTGCAATTGCGATTATATATATGATCATCGTAATTTTACAGAAATTAATCTGGGGAAATGATGTGCCGGGCTATCCGACAATTATTGTGCTGATTTTGCTGTTAGGGGGGATTCAGCTTACTGTGATAGGGATTATAGGGGAATATTTGGCGAAAGTGCATATAGAGGTTAAGAATAGACCTGTGTATATTGCAAAAGAGGTTCTCCACGGAGAGAAAATAAAAGAATAGATTTTAAGGAGAGCATTGTATGCTTTTAGATTTGAAAAAACAAGTTTCATATTTTATAAATCATAGATTTTATATGGTGTCATTGATTTTTGCTGCCATAGCGGGATATGGATACGAGATTATCCACAGCTCTATGGGAATCGATGACGTATGTATTGAAATTTACTTTGAGGATGGACTCGGAGTAGCGATTGGAAGATGGCCATTTTATTTGATTAATAAAATTTTCCATATAACGGATTTTTCACCGTTTATACTAGAACTGGCAGCAGTGTTTTTTATGATGTGTGCGGCAATTCTGTGGTCGGCAGTAATTCGTTCTATTCTGCCAAAAGAACTTCCGATTATTTGCTATATTGTTTTTTCTGCAATGTTTTTAGATTATTCGCTGATAGCTGAAGTATTTGTGTATTATTTGCAGAATGGAATAGGAATGATTTATTGTTTGACAGCTATATCGTTGTTTGTATTTTACTATATCCAGACAGGTATTTTGAATTGGAAACAGAAGATTCCTTATGAGGTCTTTATGGGTCTAATGATGTGTGTGGCAGTTAGTTTTTATGAATCTGCAGCTAATTTATTTCTGTTTGGTGTACTGTTGATTATGTTAGCGGACGCAGTTGCAGAGAAGCGGATGCATGTTGATAATTTTAGCGGGTGTTTTCAGTGCGCATTTTTGACAGTAAGGGTATTGTTATATGCCATTTTGGGAAGAACGGTTATGACACGAGTTTGTATGGCATTATTTGATATAGAACCATACAATTATCGGAGTTTTAGCAGTGTGCTATGGATTTTTGAATATCCGGGACGGCTGCTTACGCTGTTGTTGAAGATTATTCGGGATTATGTTGTAGTGGGAATCGAATATTATCCAATTCGATTATTTGTAATAGCATCCGCTATTTTTATACCGGCTGTGATTATTTATGCAGTAAAAAAGAAAAGCGGATATTTACTGGCAATCGGTGCAGCTGCGTATATTTCTCTGTTTGCACTTAGTATCGCACAGGGTGAGGTAGTGGCATATCGTGCGAATCAGACACTGTCTGTGTTTGTGGCAGCAGTGTTACTGGCAGTATGTTATTGGATTATGAAGGTTCGGTATGTATGGCTGAAAGGGATAGGCCTGGTTTTGGTGAGTTCTTTGGTATATAATTCGGCTTTTGATTTAAACCAGTGGTTTGCATTTGAGTATAAGAGAAATCAGCTTGAAATAGAAGAGGTACATCATATTGCTTATGATTTGCGCAGCGGATATGATATTGCAAATAAACCAGTGGTTTTTGTTGGTGAGTATATATTGGACGAAGCAATTCAAAAAGAGTATTCCATTGACGCATCCTCAGCAGCATATGGGATGATAAAGCAGTTGAATACATGGATGGAAACAGATACACCGGCATTATATCCGTATACACAGGTATTGTCTTATTCTTTTTTGAACTGGGCAATTACTAGTTTTTCGGATTACGAAGGATATAACAGAGAGATCATCCGTTTGTTTGAGAAAGAGGGTCTTTCACTCATTTGGGGCGGAAGTGAGCTGTATGAAAAAGGTATAAAAAGAATCGAAGATCAGAACCGTTATCCGGTGGATGGTTATATCAGAGAATATGATGATTTTATACTAGTACGTTTTTAATTAGTTGAATGGAGTGACGAATGCGAAAGGAATTAAAAGAGCAGTTTGGATATTTCCTGAAAAATAAGTGGTTTATAGGGATGTTATGTATTTCTGCAATAATGGGATATGCATATGTATTAACGCACGGAACTTGCGGGATAGATGATATTTCGATAGACATATATTTTGAAAAAGGTCTGGGAGTTGCAATTGGTCGTTGGCCATATTATTTGATTAATAAGATTATTCCAATTGCTGAATATACACCGTTTATAGGTGATTTGATTACTGTGCTGGTTTTAATGGCAGCGGCAGTTGTATGGTGTGTACTGCTTCGTATGCTGATTTCACAAGAGATTTCTATATGGGCGTATATTACATTTGCGATAATGTTTTTGGATTATTCTATGAATGCAGAGGTCTTTGTGTTTTATCTGCAAAATGGTCTGGGATGGGTTCATTTGTTTGTGGTTTTATCTTTACTTGCATTCTTGTATTTATATCGCCGACAGGCTGAACTGAAATGGCAGATTTTTATTCGATGTGGAGTCATAGTTCTTCTGACAATCGCGATTAGTTTTTATGAATCTGCTGCGAATCTGTTTTTGACAGGAATGATACTTGTTATGCTGATAGATTTGTTTATAAAGAAGGAAGAATCTTCTTTTAGAGGAAAGAGATTTATAATGGCACTTTTTTTTGCAGCCAGATACCTGATTTATGCTATGGCAGTAAGACGTGTGGTACGTGCAGTTCTTATGAGGATGTTTTCGATACCCGCATATACATTTTATAGAAGTGTATCCAGTATCGAATGGCTTACAAGAGGTGGAGTCGGAAATATTTGGAGAAATATTGGAGAGCTGTTAGCACAGATTTGGTGTGATTATTTTGCGGTGTCTGTTGTATATTATCCGATTTTGATATTTGCTGTCTGTTCACTTTTTTTTATCGCAGCAGTGTTGTGGTTTGGTATAAAAAGAAGAGATGGCTTACTGATTCTTACCGGAGCAGGTGCTTATCTGTCTATGTTTGTTCTTTGTTTAGTGGAAGGAAATACGATGGTTTACCGTGCGTGCCAGATTTTTACTATTTTTGTGGCACTGGTATTTTTTGTTATCGTAATTATGCTTTCAAGGATGCAGAATTGGGCGAGAGTATGTACAGGAACAGTGGTTGTATTAGCAATTCTTTATTCTGTTTATGATATGAATCAATGGTTCATTCTTGATTATGATAAGACAGAATATGAAATGCAGGTGATTGATCAGATTGCGGCCGATTTAAATTCCGGAGAATATAATGTGCAGGAAAAGCCCCTTGTCATAGTGGGAGATTTTCAGCTTTCAGATGAGATTTATGCTCGGTACTGTATCGACGAGGCAGATTTTCGATGGGAGTTTGTGAAAACGGCGGCAGAGTTTGCAGGCAGAACGGTGGAAGAACAGTATGCTTATGCACAAAACAATAATTCTATGATAGATTGGAGCGTAAAGGCTTTTGCTATGTATTGCGGTTATAATGTTCCAATCAGACAGTTTTTTGAATATAGAGGCCATCAGTTTCAGTGGGCGGAGGAAGAAACGATAAAGCAGGTGTTTAGAGAATATTACCCAATGGATTGGGAGTATTATTCGTATACATATGTGGATCTTTATGAAGAAACCTATCATGGTGCTGCCCAGTATCCGGAAAATGGATATATTGAGGAAACAGAGGACTGTATCATTATCCGTTTATAATAGAAAAAGGAAACAGGTGTGGAAATGAAAGAGAACAGTGTATGCAAAATATGGGATAGCTTAAACAGGTCAGAGCGATACGCTTTTTTGTCTGCTATGATAGTGGGATTTTTGACACATAGTTTTATTTTGTATAATAAATTAAGTTATTTAGATGATAATACCTATTATTTTAGTCTGGGCGGTACTTGGCCGCTTGGCCGCTGGGGCTTGGGAGTAATTGAAGAGGTTCAGAAGTGGCTGGGGCTGCAGACCTATAGTATGCCGTTTATAAATGGAATATTAACGATTTTCTTTATTGCAGTTATGGCTGTTTTACTGGTGCGCATGCTGTGTATAAAAAATGGATTGTATGCAGTTTTGATAGGGGCATATATGGTTGTATTTCCGGCAGTTGCATCTACTTTTGCATATATGTTTACTGCTCCCTATTATTTTTTTGGAGCAATGCTTATGGCGGCAGCGGTGTATCTTGTTCGCAGAACAAAATATGGTATTATTCCTGCAAGCCTAATGATTGCGTTTGGAATGGGGATTTATCAGGCAAATATCGGCATAGCAACTGCTTTTTTTGTAATTGTATTGTTGTGTGATGCAAGGAAACAGACATTTTTGAAAAATATAACAACAGCAGTGCGTTGTTTTATAGGTCTGTTGACAGGAATTGTACTATATTTTTTACTTAATAAATTTTTTATGTTTGTAACGGAAACAGAATTTTCAGATTATCAGGGAATCAACGGTATGACGAGTCTGTCTCTTGACGGCATTGTTAGCGGTATTGTCAGAGCATATAAGCTTTGGCCGCAGTTAATCCGCTGGGAAATTGTGGGAATATCAAACAGTGGTTTAATAAGACTTATGTATGCCGTTTGTCTGGTTTTGTTTGTGTTATTTGCCTTGCTGTACTTGTATCAGATTTATAAGAAAAAAGATATTTGGAATACTTTGTATACGGGAGTGCTGATTGTATTGGTACCGTTATCTATCGGAGTGATATATGTGATGACAGCTTCTTCCGATGCTAATTTACATACACTTATGGTTTATAATTTGTTTTTTATACCGGTTTATCCACTCATTCTGTTAGAGAACATAGAGGAGGCGGCAGAGAAAAAACTGCCTGTCTGGTGTCATAAGAGTGCAGTCATGACAATTGTTATTATGACGCTTTTCTATATTGGATTGGATAATTGTGCATATTTAAAAGCGAATTATCAGCAGGAAAATGCAATTGCATATAGTACGGAACTGATTAGCCGAATTAAATCAGTGGAAAATTATTCGGATGAACTTCCGGTTTTAATCCTTGGTAATGTAGATGGGCAGGATTCATCAATTGCATATGAGCATGAATTTGATGAAATTCAGATTCAGGGCTATCATACAAATATGTATAAATTTATTGCGTATTATGCAAATCCGAGATTCTGGGAGCTCCATTGTGGTTATAAGATTTATCCGCCGGCTGACCCGGAAAAAATTTATGAATCAGAATATGTAAAACAGATGCCGTGCTATCCAAAAGATGGTTCAATACAGGTGGTTGAGGATACGGTTGTTGTGAAATTTTCAAATTCTTACTAATGGGAAGGTGTATTGTGAAAATAACAAAAAAAGCATGTGTCAATAATGCGGGAAAAAATCTTCCGTGGATGATATCAGCGGTATGCTGGTACTGTGTTGAGTTTTTTCAGCCGGAATATTTTGAAATATCTCTTATTTTGGCATCAATCGTAGTGTTTATCACAGGTGCGGTTAATGACAGTATTTATGAAAAGGTAAGACAGGCAGAAAAACCTATTTGGTGTATAGCTGCGGTATCAGCTATAGGTGCTATTGGATTTATGGTAAAGAATTATAATGTAAATATTATAATGGCTCTGCCGGCTTTGTGGTTTGCATTTTCCTGTCAGGTTCTTTTGTATAGCTATATGAAAGACGTGGTGATAGAGGTTGTTTATGGATTGGGAAAATGGGAACGTGTGATTATAATAGGTGTTTCGTTCGTGTATCTATGCTTTTTATTGTTTGCTTTTATGAAATCGAATGCATTTTACAGTATAGCAGGGGATTTGATTTATACAGCAGATTCAGGACTGCTTATGCGGGGAAATGCATATCTTTCTTTGGTACATGGAGAAAATGATTTGCGTCAGCCTCTTTTTTCAGTGGCAGCGACTCCGTTTGTAGGTGCAGCTTATGCGGTGTCTATGCTGTTTCCAAATTTTCGTTATGCAGAAGCTTATGCAATGGGAATTGCACAGGCTGCATTATTATTATTTACACTTTGGATGATAACAAGGATGGTAAAAAAAGAGGAAGCGGGAAGAATACGTTTTTTTATTATAATTGTGCTGACATATCCTTCAATTTTGTTTTCCATTACATTGGAACAGTATATCGTAGTATTATTTTGGACGGTTTTATATATTTATCTGCTTGTGGAGAAAAACACGAAGGATGGTTATGTACTGGTGGGAGCAGCAGGTTCTTTATTGATAAGTGCTTCTTTAGTTGTGTTTGATGAGAAAAAGCAGGTTTTTGACTGGAAAGAATATGTATTTAAAATAGTAAAAATCGCGGGGATGGGAGTATGGGCAGTGCTTTTGTTCTGCCGTGCAGATGTAATTTTATCGGTATTTGATAAGATTGATATGTTAAAACAATTTACCGGCGAGGAAGTGTCGTTTACGAATCGATTACAGCAGTTTACGATGTTTGTGCGTTCCTGCTTCGTAGCACCGCCTTCCGAACTTAACTGGCAGGTAAGACAAGACTATAGCTGGCAGCAGGTTCCGGTTGAAACAATTTCTGTTGCAGGGATTCTGTTATTTGTGCTGGCGGTTTTGGGATTTGTATTAAACTATGAAAAGTTATTATATAAAATTTGTATGTTCTGGGTAGTCTGTTCTTTTATGGTATTATGTGTATTAGGATGGGGAACAGCGGAAAATGGGCTGATTTTATATACATTATATTATGGTTTTGCTTACTGGATTTTAGTTTATGGATTTTTTGATAAGGTTTTAGAAAAGTTTAAAAATTGCATATGGCGTTATGGCATGTGGATGATAGCTGTAATAGCACTTGTGGTTTTAAACGGTATAGGGATTTTAAAATTACTGATTTATGCCCGGACTTATTATCCGGCATAGGAGGAATGATGAAGAAGTACATACGATTAATGCGTGTTCATCACTATATTAAAAATTTACTGATTTTTGGACCGATTTTTTTTGCCGGAAGAATAGCTGAAACAAAATTGTGGCTTAAATTGCTGTTGGCATTTGCGGCATTTTGTATGGTTACGTCAATTGTTTATGTAATTAATGATATCAGAGATGCAGAGAAAGATAAACTGCATCCGACAAAGTGTAAAAGACCGATTGCATCTGGAGAAATAAGTATAAAAAAAGCGTGTTGGCTAATTGTGGTATTAGCAGTGATTTGCATTGTGTGTGTGGTTTGTGGTGATTTTTCGCTGAATGTAAGTATTTATATGCTGCTATATTTGGTTTTAAATTTGCTTTATAGTTATAAACTTAAAAATTATCCAATTATAGATATTACAATTGTAGCAAGCGGATTTTTGTTGAGACTTTTGTTCGGGGCGGCAGCAGTGGAAGTTGTAATATCAAGCTGGCTGTATCTGACGGTTACGCTGGCAGCGTTCTATTTTGCTCTTGGAAAAAGAAGAAATGAAAAAGTCAGACAAAAAGATGACAGGACCAGAAGTGTGTTAAAATATTACAGTTCAACTTTTTTAAATAGTATGATGTATATGTGTCTTGGATTGACGATAACATTTTATTCTTTATGGACAGTTGAGTGTGCAAAGGAAAGAAATGAAGGATTGCTTGTGTGGACAGTTCCGATTGTCCTGTTAATTTGTATGAAATACTGTTTGGATATTGAGAATAATTCGGATGGCGATCCGGTAGAGGTTCTGACACATGACAGACTTTTGCTTGCGTTGTGCGGAGTCTGGGCAGTAATTCTGATTGCAATTACCTATGGATAAGATAGTATAGATTGATAAAGCAGTACAGACGGAGAAATGTAGAATTATGACCAATTTTTACTCGGCGCAGTTTGTAACATTTTTAGGAATTGCGCTATTATGTTATTACACAATTTTCAGAAAAAAACAGTGGATTGTCCTGTTGATAGCAAGTGGAATTTTTTACTACTGGACGGGAATCGAAAATTTTGTATATATTTTTATTACAGGATTTTCAACCTGGGCAGGTGGCGGATATCTATCAAAGTATTCGGAGAAATTGCGTGCTGTAAAGAAAGATAAAAATTTGGATAAAGAGGAAAAAGATAAGCTGAAATCTGAGTTGATAAGAAAACGCCGCGTGATAATGTGGTGTGCTGTTCTGTTAAATTTCGGAATGCTTGCATTGATAAAGGGCAGTCAGGCATTAGGCTTTATTTTGCCGCTTGGGATTTCCTTCTATATGTTTCAGTCTATTGGTTATCTATTGGATATATATAATGATAAATATGAGCCTGAGACAAATTTTGCAAGATACTTGCTGTTTGTATCGTATTTTCCGCAGATGATTCAGGGACCGATTAATCGCTACGATGCGATTAGTTTTCAATTTCAGGAAGTACATAAATGGAGTGGAGAGCAGGCAGTAAAAGCACTTTATCGAATTGGATATGGATTGCTAAAAAAATATGCGATTGCCAATGTCTACGTAGGAATTATTGCAAATATTTTTGATACACCAGTGCGGGACTATTCCGGAGCAGCTGTTCTGTTTGGAATTCTATTGTATTCTGCACAGCAGTATGCGGATTTTTCCGGTGGAATTGATATGGTACTTGGGGTATCAGAATTATTTGGAATCCGCATGGCAGAGAACTTTAAACAACCATATTTTTCAATATCTTTGGGAGATTTTTGGCGCAGATGGCATATTTCGCTTGGAAAATGGATGAGGGATTATGTGTTTTATCCGTTTGCATTAACCAAACCTATAAAAAAGCTTGGAAAATGGGCGAATAAGAAGCTTAATAAACATTTGGGAAGAGTACTTCCGCCTGCAATTGGGAATGTTTTAGTGTTTTTTATTGTTGGAATTTGGCATGGGACCGAATGGCACTATGTTTTGTGGGGGCTATATAATGGTATAATTATAGCCATAAGTGATATTTTGTCTCCGGTATATGAAAAAATTACAGATAAATTTGGAATAAACAGGGGTTCTGGCCGGTATCGTGTCTTTCAGATTATTCGTACATTTATTATTGTAAATATTGGCTGGTATTTCGACCGGATAACAGATGTCAGGGTGGCATTATATAGCTTGAAGAAGACTGTTTTTCAGTTTCAGCCGGAACTTTTTGGTGCAGAGAGTAAGATTTTATTGGATGGTTATCCAACATACATATTAGTCATATCGTTACTGGCATGTGTAATTGTATTTATTGTCAGTGTATTGCAGGAGAAAAAATACGAGGTAAGGGAGTTGTTGTACCGGTGTCCGGTAGTACTTCGCTGGAGCATCTATTGGATAATAATGGGGTTAATTTTATTTGCAAACACAAATACAAAGGGCATAGGAGGATTTATGTATGCGAATTTTTAAAAAATACAAACTTCTGCTCTTTTTGGTGGTGACTTGTATATTAAACAGTATCATGTCTTTTTTGATTGAACCGGCAAATGGTTCCAGTGATACAATGTGGCGGGAATATTATCAGGAAGAAGAAATAGACATGATATTTATTGGCTCTTCTTTGTGTTCTGCAACCTTTGATCCGCAGATTTTTGATGAAAGACTAGGTGTGAAATCGTTTAATTTAGGGACTCCCATGCAGGCACTGGAACAAAACAGGACAGCATTGGAAACGGCATTGAAGGATCATGAGATTAAAACGGTAGTAATTGGAATGGGTTTTTTTGTTTTTCAGGAGGATTCGTTTGATGAAGCTGAGGTGACGTTTGAGAAAGAACTGGCGCGAAACAAAGGCGGCATTGACGGAGTAGTGAAAAGCTTGGAATATATTTTTTCAGAGGATGTCCGAGGCACAGAAAAGTCTTTGAATTATTGGTTTCCATGGATTTATAATAAAGAAGGATATTCATTTGAACTCATGACAAAGAATGTACATTCTAAAATGGAGCTTCTAAAGTCAGGAGAACAGATTGAAAATTCGCAGAAAGGTTATCGCCCGTATACAGGGAATGTAGATACTGACAAGGCTGCAGAAGAGAATTCATTTCTTACATATAGCCAGACCTTACAGGAAGATTTGTTAGATAAATTTGAAAGCATTTTAGAACTTTGCAAAGAAGAAGAGGTAGATGTGCTTGTTATCAATACACCGCATCCGGATTTTGACATTTTATCTTATGGCAGCGAGTTGTATGAAGAACATACAAGTCTCATAAAAACAATTTGCGAAAAAAACGCAGTGGATTATTATGATTTTTCTCTTGCAAAAGAGAAGATTTTTGATGATGATGATACGTATTATTACGATTATGAACATTTAAACTACGAAGGAAGTCAGATTTTCTGTTATCAGTTATGTGATTTTATGATAAGACGACAAAATGGAGAAGAAGTAGAAAAAGATTTTTACTCAGTAGAAGAATATTTCAAAAAACAGAAATAAAAAAGAAATGGAAAGAGGTGCGCTATGTACACAAATATTTTAGAATTATTAGAAAATTCAGCTCGCTGTTATCCAAAACGTTTGGCGTTTGGAGATACAGAGAAAGACATCACATTTGAAGCTCTGCTTACGGCCGCAAAATCGGTAGGAACTGTATTAGCAGATAAAATTCAAATTGCAGAACCGGCTGCATTTTATATGGATAAGAGTGTAGATGCTGTTTGCGGTATGTTTGGAACAATTTATGCCGGCGGTTTTTATTCCTTTTTAGATGTAAAACAGCCACAGGCAAGAACAGAAAGTGTTTTAAATATTTTAGAGCCAAAAGTTATTTTTACCACAGCAGAGCATTACGAAAAGATTTCCGGTTATAACACAAACGCTGAAATAATTATATTAGAAGAATTGCTGGCAGAAAATATGGAAGCCGATGAAGCGAAGCTTCGGACAATACGCCGGAATTTTCAGGATGTAAATCCACTTTATGTAAACTTTACAAGCGGTAGTACCGGGGTGCCAAAAGGAGTTGTGGTAAGTCATCGTTCTGTAATTGAATTTATCAGTTGTTTTACAGAAATTTTTGGTATTACCGAAAATGATATTATTGGCAATCAGGCCCCATTTGACTTTGATGTATCTGTAAAGGATATTTACAGTGGTCTGATGACAGGTGCAAAGGTGCAGATTATTCCGAAAAAATATTTTAGTATGCCAACAAATTTGATGGACTATTTAGCTGATAAAGAAGTGACAACGTTGATTTGGGCAGTAAGTGCGATGTGTTTTGTATCTGTTATGAAGGGATTTGAATACCGTCTTCCGGAAAAGATTCATACAGTGATGTTCAGTGGCGAAGTGCTGCCAATCAAACACTATAGAATCTGGAAAAAGTTTCTTCCAAATGCGAAATTTGTAAACTTGTATGGTCCGACAGAGATTACCTGTAATTGTACATATTATGTGTTAGACAGAGAATTTGGTGATGCGGATGTGATTCCAATGGGGAAAGCATTCCCAAATGAAAAAGTATTTTTATTAGATGAAAACGATCAGCTTGTTACAGAGAAGGGTGTACAGGGAGAAATTTGTGTAGGAGGAACAGCACTTGCACTAGGTTATTACAAAGATAGAGAACGTACCGATCAGGTATTTGTACAGAATCCATTAAATAAGGCTTATAATGAGATGATTTACAGAACCGGTGATCTTGGAAAATATAATGAGGATGGCGATTTAATCTATGTTTCCAGAAAGGATTTTCAGATTAAGCATTTAGGACATCGTATTGAATTGGGCGAAATTGAAGCGGTAACTATGACCTGCGAAGGTGTAACAAGAACCTGCTGTATTTATGACAGTGAAAAGCAGCGTCTGATTTTATTCTATACCGGAGAACGGGAAAAAGTGGAATTGATGAAGGAATTACGTACTGTATTACCGCCATTTATGCTGCCAAATTCACTGGTTTTGGTAGAAGAAATGCCATTGAATAAGAATGGTAAAATTGACAGAAATAAACTGATGAGTGATTTCCAAAATAAAAAGTAATCTGACTTTAGGAGAAAAAGAATGACAAATTTAGAACTTGAAAAAATTGCAGAGGAATATGGTACACCGGCATTTTTGTTTGATACAGTGGCTTTGAAAGAGCGCATGACAGCAGTGAAGCGGATTGTGGGCGAAAAGGTGCATCTATGTTATTCTATTAAGGCGAATCCTTTTTTGATTGATACAATGCTTGAATGCGTAGAAAAATTAGAGGTATGCAGCCCGGGTGAATTGTCTATTTGTAAAATGAAGAAAGTTCCGGGAGATAAAATTATATATTCTGGTGTGCAAAAAAATTCCGTGGATATCAAAGAGGCTGTGGAATATGAAGCAGGTGTGTATACAGCAGAGTCTGTTTTGCAGCTTGAATTATTGAATGAGAGTGCTAAGGAGCATGGGAAAGTGATTCCGGTGCTGCCACGCCTGACGGCAGGAAGTCAGTTTGGGATGTCTAAGGAAGATTTATATTATCTCATAGAGCATCGTGAACAATACAAGGGAATTAAAATCGTAGGAATTCATTATTTTGCAGGAACGCAGAGAAAAAAACTTGCAGAACAGAAAAAGGAACTGCAAATGCTTAGGGAAGTAATTACAGAGTTGAAAGAAAAGTATGATTTTTCAGTTGAAAAATTAGAATATGGTCCGGGATTGCCGGTTCCGTATTTTGCAAATGAAGATTTTTCTGATACACTGGCACCGGTAAAAGAAATCTCGGCAGATTTACAGGCAATGGCAGAAATTGTGGATTTGACTGTGGAAATGGGACGTTTTTACGTGTCAGAATGTGGATATTATTTGACAAAAGTAATGGATCAGAAGACAAGTGGCGGAACGAATTATGCAATCGTAGATGGCGGTATGAACCATTTAACCTATCTTGGACAAATGATGGGAATGAAAGTTCCTGTAATGTATCATTTTTCTACAGGCAGGGCAGAAGAAATTATATTTAGGGGAACTGCTGCAGAGGAATTGTCAATGGAAGAAGAAGTGAATTGGTGTTTATGCGGCAGCCTTTGTACAACTGCGGATGTGATTGTGAGACAGGCAGGCTTTAAAAATTTGCAGAGAGGTGATGTAATTGTGTTTGCAAATACGGGTGCCTATTCGGTAACAGAAGGAATACATTTATTTTTAAGCAGAACGATGCCAAGAGTAGTGTTGTATCATGGAGAAAATAAGGTGCAGATAGCAAGGGACTTTATGGAAAGCTGTCATTTAAATTGTGTCTATTGAATGGTGTCTATGAAAGACTGGCAGAAATGGTTATTTACTACTAGAGGGTTTTAGGGTAAAATGGAATTATTAAAAACAGTGACAATCAGGAGGAATTTATCTTTATGGAAAGACTTATTGAATTATTACAGGAAATCAAAGAAGACATTGATTACGAAAACGAGGCAGCGTTGATTGATGATGAATTACTGGATTCATTTGATATTTTACAGTTAATCAGTGCAATTGATGATGAATTTGATGTATCTATTCCTGCAGCAATGATTATTCCACAGAATTTTAATAATGTGGAAGCATTATGGAACATGATTCAGGAGTTAATGGAATAATGAATTTTTACTCAATACAATTTGTGACTTTTCTTGTGATTGCGTTAATATGCTATTATCAGTTTTTTAAGAAACAGCAGTGGATTTGTCTGCTTGTTGTGAGTGCAGTTTTTTATTATTTTACCGGAATAGAAAATTTTATTTTTTTACTTTTCACAGGTATTACAACCTGGGCAGGAGCAAAGAAGCTTTCTGATTATTCCAAAGATATGTCAGAGCTGCGAAAGAATAAGAATATCGAGAAAGAAGAGAAAAAAGCCGGAAAGGAAGCAATTGTAAAAAAACGCCGC
>CAYYZV010000028.1:17027-17784 GCA_964476275.1 uncultured Roseburia sp. | reverse complement strand
GTGCCAAATTAGGAAAGGTATGGTTATATTATGATGAATGGACAATTTGATACCCAGCTGGGTAGAGTTACAATCGACCATGAGGTTATTTCGACATATGCAGGTTCTGTAGCAGTTGAGTGTTTTGGTATTGTAGGCATGGCTGCTATTAATGTAAAAGATGGTCTTGTAAAATTATTAAAAAGAGATTATTTGACACATGGAATTAACGTTGTTGTAGATGAGAATAATAAAATTACAATTGATTTTCATGTAATTGTTTCTTATGGTGTAAGTATTGCAACGGTTTCAGATAACTTAATTGAAACAGTAAAATATAAAGTAGAGACATTTACAGGCATGGAAATAGAAAAAATAAACATCTATGTTGAAGGTGTGCGCGTAATTGATTAAGGAGGATAGAACGGTGGAAATCATTACAATAAATGCTGAAGTTCTGGCGAAGATGTTTTTGGCCGGAGCTGCAAGATTAGAAGCAAAAAAAGAGTGGATTAACGAACTTAATGTCTTTCCTGTTCCAGATGGTGATACTGGTACTAATATGTCAATGACTATCATGTCTGCAGCAAAAGATGTAGCAGCAATGGAAAAACCGGAGATGAAAGTAGTAGCAAAGGCTATTTCTTCCGGTTCATTAAGAGGTGCAAGAGGTAACTCAGGTGTTATCCTGTCACAGTTATTCCGTGGATTCTGTAAAGTCATTGCTGAATATGATGAAATTAATGTACAGGTATTAACAGATGCTCTTCAGAAAGCG
>CAYYZV010000028.1:0-17017 GCA_964476275.1 uncultured Roseburia sp. | reverse complement strand
AAAGCGACCAGAACTGCATATAAAGCAGTTATGAAGCCAAAGGAAGGTACAATCCTTACTGTTGCCAAAGGAATGTCTGACAGAGCATTAATATTAAATGAAGAGACAGATGACCTTGTATATTTCTGTCAGGAAGTAATTAAAGAAGGTGACCATGTATTAAGTAAGACACCGGAAATGCTTCCGGTTTTAAAACAGGCAGGTGTAGTAGACTCCGGCGGACAAGGCTTAATGGAAGTATTAAAGGGTGCGTTTGACTGTTTAATCGGCAAAGAAGTAGATTATTCTCTTGAAATCGTTCCAACAGCATCTGTAAATACAGAAGGATTATCAAATTCTTATATTGACGCACAGGCAAATCAGGAAATTACATTCTGTTATTGTACACAGTTCTTAATTATGTTAGAGAAACCATTTACTGAGAAACAGGAAGATGAGTTTAAAGCGTATTTAGAAGGTATTGGTGATTCAATTGTGGTTGTAGCAGATGATGAGATCGTAAAGGTACATGTACATACCAACGATCCGGGTCAGGCAATGCAGAAGGCTTTAACTTATGGCCAGTTAACTACAATCATTATCGAGAATATGCGTCTTGAGCGTGATGAGAAGATTAATGCTATGAAAGAGAAAGAAATGCAGAGTATATCTGTACCTGCATCAGAAACGAAAGAAACAGTAGCAGCTGCAGAAATGCCGGCAGAACCGGCAGGCGAGCCAAAAGAAATGGGCTTTATTGCGGTAAGTATTGGTGAAGGTATGAATGAAATCTTTAATGGTTTAGGTGTTGACTATATCATTGAAGGTGGTCAGACCATGAATCCAAGTACAGAGGATATGTTGAATGCTATTGACAGAGTAAATGCAAAAAATATCTTTATTCTGCCAAATAATAAGAACATTATTCTCGCAGCAAACCAGGCAGCTTCTTTAGTAGAAGACAAGAATATCATTGTTATTCCTACAAAGACAGTTCCACAGGGGATTACAGCATTGATTAATTATATCCCGGATAATTCTGCAGAAGATAATGCGGCACGTATGGAAGAAGAAATTCTGCTTGTTAAGACAGGACAGGTTACCTATGCAGTTCGTGATACCGTAATTGATGATAAAGAAATCAGACAGGATGATTTCATGGGTATTGGCGATAAGAGTATCTTATCTGTAGGTACGGATTTATCAGAGACTACTTTAGATATGGTTTCACAGTTAATCGATGAAGATTCTGCAATCGTAACGATTTATTATGGTGCAGATATGGCAGAAGAAGATGCGGTTGCAATTGCTGCGCAGATTGAGGAAAATTATCCGGATGTAGAAGTAGAAGTACAGTTCGGCGGGCAGCCAATCTATTATTATTTAATTTCAGTTGAATAAATGATGAACAGTAATCGAACCATTTCACAAAATATAATGTGAAATGGTTCTTTTTTTTATAAAGATGTGTTATTATTTTAATAATTGTTAGTATTTGAGTTACTGAGAATGAAGCGAACAGTAACGTATTTTACAAAGGAAAGGCTTGATAGAAAAATGAATTGGGTAATTTATAGTTTATTAGCAGTGGTGGTTATACTTTTAACAGTTATTATTGTGCGGACAATTTTATTTAAACCGGCGGAGATGCCTCCGGCAAAAAACGAGCATATTCCATTGGATGAAGAAAAAATCATTCAAGATATGGCAGATATGATTCGTTGTAAAACAGTATCTAACAGGGATGCTGCTTTGGTGGATTACAAGGAATTTCATAAATTTCAGATTTTACTGGAAGAACGTTTTCCAAATATTTATGGGAAATGTACGCTGCATAAAATAGGCAAAACAGGTTTATTGTATCATCTGCCTGGAAAATCAGCGGAAAAACCATCCGTCTGCATGGCGCATTATGATGTCGTACCGGTAGAAGAAGATGGTTGGTCGAAACCGGCTTTTGATGCCATTATAGAAGAAGGTGTTATGTGGGGAAGAGGAACTTTAGATACGAAAGGAACACTTTGCGGCGTGACAGAAGCATTAGAGCAGCTTTTAAAGGAAGGCTATGTGCCTGAGAATGATTTGTATTTGGCATTTTCAGGAGAAGAAGAAATTGATGGAGACAGCTGTCAGGAGATTGTTTCTTATTTAGAGAAAAAAGGTGTTCGGCCGGCTTTTGTATTGGACGAAGGCGGAGCTGTTGTAGAAAATGCGTTCCCTGGCGTGAAGGGTGAGTCTGCCATGATTGGAATCGGTGAAAAGGGCTATGTAAATTTGAATTTTACTATGAATTCTAAAGGCGGACATGCATCTACACCTCCTAAGCATACAATTGTAGGGTATCTTAGCAAAGCGCTCTGGGAAATAGAAAATCATCCGTTTAAATGTCAGCTTACGAAACCGGTTGCAGAAATGCTTGATGTTTTAGGAAGGCATTCTAATTTCCTTTTCCGTATGATTTTTGCAAATTTATGGTGTTTTGGACCTGTTTTGAAGCTTTACTGTAATTTGGCCGGTGGAGAAATGAATGCTATGATGCGTACAACAGTTGCAGCAACAAGATTCGAAGGAAGCAAAGCATATAATGTAATTCCTCCAAAAGCTTCTTTTGGCGTTAATATGCGATTATTAGGAACAGATACAGTGGAATCCGTTCAGAAATATTTGAAGTCAGTGATTAAGAATGATGATATTCAGTTAGAATTAATAACAGGGATGAATCCGTCCCCTTATTCTGAAACAAATGGTGAAGCGTGGGAAGTATTGAAAACAGCGGTACACGATACATGGCCGGATGCGATTGTGTCACCATATTTGATGATGGCATGCAGCGATTCCAGACATTATTCCAGAATTTCCAATCATGTATATCGTTTTTCAGCAATGAAATTATCCAAAGAAGAGCGAAGCATGATTCATGGCAATGATGAGCGAATTCCGATCGATACTTTATTAAAGACAGTTGCATTTTATGTACGATTGCTCCGTATGTTATAAGTAAAGATTATAGGGGGAAGATACGAATGAATAAGAATGTAAAAAAAGAACCTATTACGAAAGAACAGATTTTTAAAATAATGAGAAATATTGCATTTGCAGTTGCTGTGATTTTCTTAGTAAAGGACTTGATTAGCGGTGAAATTGGTGCAGCTGTGTTTATTGGTGCCTGTCTGGTAATATTTGCAGCACTGCTGATTTTTATGAAAAAATTCCGGGTTCCGGAGGACAAACAACAGTTTGTAGTCAGTATTGTTTTAATGCTGTTAATTTTCTTCATATCCATTAATTCCGGTATTTATTATAGCGACGATTACATGCTTTATCTGGCATCCTATGCATTGGCTGGATTGTATTTGAATCCTCAAATTACGAAATTCCAGATTGTTTTTGGAGATATTCTATTTATTATTATGTACTTGCTAAAACCTCAAAATGTGGAGTCTGCCAGCCAGTTTATTATGTGTATGGTTACCTTTACATTAGCAGGAGTTTTGGTTTATTTGGTTATTCAGCGAGGAAGTGCGTTTATTTGGGAAAGTGAAAAACGTACAGAAGAAGCAATTACTTTAATCGAATCTATGAAAAAAATTGGAGAAGAATTGCAGAATAATTTTGAAAATTCATCGGGGCGTATGGATTCCTTAAAGGAAGCAAATGTGGTACTTGGCAATCATGCTATGGAATTACAGCAGGGCTCTATGAGTATTACCAGTGAAGCTCAGGGTGTATCAGATTCCTGTGATCAGGTACATGAAAAGCTGGAAATTACAGAAAATCAGATTCATGCGTTGGAAGATGAAATGCGTAATTTTGAAAAAACACTTTCCTATAATCAGAAGAAAATGACAGAAATGGGCAGCCAGGTAGAAAAGGTAAAATCTACTATTAATGAAGCAAATGTTGTATTTGAACAGTTAAATGAACAGATGGAACAGATTAATGCAGTATTAGGTCAGTTAAATGCGATTTCATCCAAGACAACGATGTTAGCATTGAATGCTTCTATCGAGGCGGCACGTGCAGGACAGGCTGGTGTAGGTTTTGCAGTAGTTGCTAACGAGGTAAAAACCCTTGCAGTGGATAGTTCAAAATGTGCGAATGAAGTGGCAATAGTAGTAGATTCTATTAAAAAACAGGTTCAGGAAACTTCTGCACAGTTAATAGGCAGTACAGAGTCCATTGATTCCTCATTACAGACTTTAGATGGGTTACAGGATGCCTTTGGGCAGCTTAATTCTCAGTTTAGTTCATTACACTCTAATATTGAATTGCAGAATCATAATATAGATGAGGTAAATGATATATTTGCAGAGTTGAAGGATAAGATTTTTGTTATGAGCAGTTTTTCAGAGGAAAATCAATCCGCAGTAGTGTCCATTACAGATACAATTGAAATATTTAAAGAAAATGTAGAAATGGTAATTGATGATACACAACAGATTCATGAATTATCAGAATCCATGATACATATTTCGAATGAAAGTTAATATGCAGATTACAAGTATAAAAGGAATTGGCGAAAAAACCGCCGCATTATTAAAAAAAATAGGAATTGAAACGGTTAGGGACGCACTTTTGTATTATCCGCGGACATATATCCAATTTCCGGAGGTAAAGTCTGTGGCCGAGGCAGTAGACGGAGAGATAGCTGCAATTGTTGGTCGTATCATAGCTGCTCCAGTAGTGAAAAAAGTGCGCTCTATGCAGATTACGGTAACAACAATTGGAGATTCCGGTTCTAAGATGAATCTGGTATGGTTTCGAATGCCTTACATTAAAAATTCATTAACTGTAGGAGAGAGCTATATTTTCTATGGAAAGGTACAGCATAAGAATGGGCGGCTTTGCATAGAACAGCCTGTGATGTATTCTTATGAGCAGTATCAGAAAATGGAAGAATGCTTTTTGCCGGTCTATACCGTTCCAAAAGGTTTGAGCAATAATCAGATGCAGAAAATGATGCGGGCAGCTTTGGAACAGGAGGTATTGTTTACAGAGTATCTTCCGGATGAATTAAGAGAGAAATATCAGCTTTGTGAATATAATTATGCAATCAAACAAATTCACTTTCCAGATGATATGAATGCAGTGATAACAGCGAGAAAACGTTTGGTTTTTGACGAATTATTTTTGTTTATATTAAATTTACAGTATCAAAAGGAGCGGACGGAAAGGGATTTAAATAGTTTTTCTTTTCATCAGGATCAGTTTATTGAAGAATTGACTGCCAAGCTTCCTTATCAATTGACAAATGCGCAGTTAAGAGTTGTACAGGAGATAAAGCAGGATATGCGTGGACCATATGCAATGCAGCGCCTGATACAGGGTGATGTGGGTTCAGGTAAGACAGTACTGGCTTTTTTAGCGATGGCAGATTGTGCACACAATGGTTATCAGTCTGCTATTATGGCACCGACTGAGGTATTGGCTCAGCAGCATTATGAGTCATTTCAGAATATGTGCAGACTGTTTGATTTAGAGATACCTTTAATTTTGCTCACCGGTTCTATGACAGCAAAGCAAAAAAGAACTGCTTATGAGCAGATGCAGCTTTACCCAAATGCTATGATAATAGGAACGCATGCTTTGATTCAGGAAAAGGCTGTTTATCGCCAGCTTGCACTGGTTATTACAGATGAGCAGCATCGTTTCGGTGTAAGGCAGAGAGGCAGTTTTGCTGAAAAGGGACAAATTCCCCATGTTTTGGTCATGAGTGCAACACCAATTCCAAGGACGTTGGCGATTATTTTGTATGGAGATCTGGATATTTCAGTAGTAGATGAGGTTCCTGCAAAACGTCTGCCGATAAAAAACTGCGTGGTTAATACGAAATACCGGCCAAAAGCATATGAATTTATTACCAAACAGGTTGAAGCGGGACATCAGGCATATGTCATTTGTCCATTGGTAGAAGAAAGTGAAAATGCCGAGGGAGAGAATGTAACGGATTATGCAAAAAGGCTGATAAAGGAGCTGCCAGAGCATATAAAGGTGGGATTACTGCATGGGCAGATGAAGCCAAAGCAAAAAAATGAGGTTATGGAACAGTTTGCAAAGAATGAAATACAGGTGCTTGTTTCAACGACTGTAGTTGAAGTAGGAGTGAATGTACCGAATGCAACGGTTATGATGATAGAGAATGCAGAAAAATTTGGACTTGCACAGCTGCATCAGCTGCGCGGACGGGTAGGACGCGGAGATGCACAGTCCTATTGTATTATGATAAATGCCACAGATACAGAAAAATCAAGAAAGAGGCTGGATATCTTAAATCGTTCCAATGACGGATTTGCAATTGCAAATGAGGACTTAAAGCTTCGGGGGCCGGGAGATTTCTTTGGAATCAGGCAGTCTGGTGAAATGCAGTTTGCGCTGGCAGATATTTATCAGGATGCTATGATTTTACAGCAGGCGGCTGGAGAAGTAACGAAGCTGCTGCAAGAAGATCCTGATTTAGAAATGTCTAAAAATAAAAGCTTAAAACAGTATTTATTGTCATATTTAAACGAAAAACAAAATACATTACAATTGTAGTATTGAGTTTTTGGTTTAGCAGTGCTATAATCCTATGCTGTTGACCAAATTAACGGGATGGTGGCATATGGAGAATTTTGAAAAAGAGCAATTGTTTAGTCGAATCAGGAATCATTTTATTATTTTTACTTTGTGGTTTAACGGGCTGTACTTTTCATATTATTTTTATGTTAATCTGGATAAGCACGTACAGGCTCATAAAGTACAGGATTATATTATTATTATGAATGGGCTTTGCCTGTTCGTAGTCTTGGTTTCAGCCGGGTTATTTTATTTTCTGATTAATAAAAGCTGTGAAAAGCATTTATTGGCAAGGAATATTCGTGCATCTAAGTATATTTCTATGGGATTGGACCGGTTAAACGAGCGTTTTGTTTTGATTGATGTATTGAATGAAAGATATGAGTTTTTATATACTACACGTGAAAATGATAATGCAATGAAAACCGGACCTTATTGTGAATTTGTAGATTTTTTACGCAGTATTGCAGTGCAGGAGTCGGATAAGGAAAAGCTTTCGGAAATCCTTCCTTTAAAATCTTTGTTGGAGCACTTAACACCGGATAAAACGAATTATAGTATTCCAATACAATTTCGAATAAATGGTGAAAATTATTGGGATTTGTTAAGCTTTATTGTGATTGAGCGGGACGAAGATCAAATACATAAAATTCTTTTGTCCAGACGTGATATTACAGAGACACAGACAAAGGAAGTGGAACAGCAGCGATTGCTGACAGATGCACTTGCGCAGGCAGAAAATGCGAACAAAGCAAAAACAACGTTTTTATTTAATATGAGCCATGATATTCGTACACCGATGAATGCAATTATTGGTTTTACGACTATGGCAAAAAAGTATTTAGATACACCGGAAATAGCAAAGGACTATTTGAATAAAGTGGATATGTCAAGTCAGCATATGCTTCATATTGTAAATGATATTTTGGATATGGCACGTATTGACAGCGGAAAGGTGGAACTGGAATCAGCGCCGATTAATATATATAAAGAGTGTCATGCTACTGATGCGTTATTTCGCTCTTCTATGGAAGAGCGGGAGATCGAGTTCTCGATAGATATTCATATCATGGATGATATTGTGTTAGGCGATGCAATGCGTATAAAGCAGATTGTAGTAAATCTGGTGAGTAATGCGATGAAATATACAAAGCCGGGAGGAAAAGTAGAACTCCATTATAAACAGACAAAACATAGTGAGGATGGATTTGCATATTTTGAAATTTCAGTCAGGGACACAGGGATCGGAATGAGCGAAGAGTATCAGCGTCATTTATTTGAGGCATTTGAAAGAGAGCGAAGTGCAACTGTCAGCGGTATTCAAGGTACGGGATTAGGACTTGCAATATCAAAACAGCTCACAGATTTAATGGGAGGTTCTTTGACCTGCAAAAGCAAGCTGGGTGTAGGAACAGAGTTTCTTTTGAAATTGAAGCTTCCTATTGCAGGATATACGGCTAATACTAAAAAAGAAATCATTGATACAACTGCTTTTTCCGGAAAACATATTTTACTGGTAGAGGATAATGATTTGAACCGTGAAATTGCGGTTGATATGTTAGAAGAAATGGGTTTTGTCGTAGATGAAGCTTCGGATGGATCGATTGCAGTCGAGAAGGTTTCGCAGATGGAGCCGGGATATTATCAAATGATTTTAATGGACATTCAAATGCCGTATATGGATGGTTATTATGCTACACATACGATTCGGATGCTTCCCAATGAGCAAATTTCATCGACTCCAATTATTGCGATGACAGCTAATGCCTTTGCAGAAGACAGAGAAAAGGCGTTACAGGCAGGAATGAATGCACATTTATCAAAACCGATCAATGCAAAAGAATTAATAGAAACCTTATATGTATTTATATAAAAATTGAGGAACACCATTAGGAGTTCCTCAAATTTTTGCACTTTCAAGAGCTGTTAGGTAAAGTTATTCTTTTCCTGCCATCTGTCTTTCCTGTGCTTCAATCATTTTCTTAACCATATAACCTCCGACAGAACCATTCTGTTTTGAAGTTAAGTCACCGTTATAACCATCTTTTAAAGGTACACCAATTTCACCGGCAACTTCGTATTTGAATCTGTCTAATGCACTTTTTGCTTCTGGAACTGCTGCTCTGTTAGATGAACGATTTGACATAATAGGTTTCCTCCTTGTTGTAAAATGGGTTGTTTGTTTCGAACATCCGAAAATTGTTTTTCGTTTGTTCGAAGATAGTATATGGAAAATGACAATGAATAATCTGACAATATTTTGGAAAAAATGAAAATCTTGTAAAGCATTTAGGATTAGTGTTTACACGGAATTATTTTTTCAGTAAAATATCAGTATGCATTAAAATAAAATGCAGAATGTTAGATGATGTAAGGAGATGAAGTTTTCAGTTGAAGAAATCAACAAAATATTTAAAAATTTTTGCAAACTTAATATATGCGGTGATACTTATTTGTATTTTTATTTATTTAGTTCCGAAATTGGCAGGATTTTTTGCACCATTTGTAGTGGGATTTGTTTTATCTATGATTGCGAATCCGGTTGTCCGTTTTTTGGAAAAACGAATTAATATCAAACGAAAGTATGGCTCTGTTATCATGATTCTGACAGTGGTAGGAGTAATTGTTCTAGCAGGCTATGGTCTGATTGTGGCATTAGCAAATGGGTTAAATGATTTTGTGAATTATATTCCGACACTTTATAATGATGCAAGCGTTGAATTGGCAAAAGCAGCACAACATTTACAGGATATCATTAACATACTGCCATTGAAAAATGATGTGGATTTTACATCTGTTGGAGAGTCAGTGGGAACCTGGGCAACCGGATTAATATCCGAATTAGATACAGCATCTGTGTCAGCGGTTGGAGATGTTGCAAGGTGTCTGCCGAATATTTTAGTAAGCATTATCGTTGGAGTACTCGCTACTTACTTTTTTATCGCAGATCATGACAAACTTGTATCAGGAATTCGAGAATATTGTCCATTTTTATATAGTAAGAATTCGGCGTTGGTTTATAGCGAATTAGTACATGTGGTAGGAGGATATTTTAAAGCTCAGTTTAAAATTATGGGGGTTATGTATATCTGCTTAGCAGTAGGTCTGACCATTATCGGGGTGAAATATGGCTGGATTTGGGCGGCTGGCATTGCTTTTTTAGATATGCTGCCTGTTTTTGGAACCGGAGCAGTTCTATGGCCATGGACAGTGATTAAATTATTGTCCGGTAATTATAGTATGGCGGTTGGTATGCTGGTTATCTATGCAGTTTGTCAAGTGACACATCAGCTTGTTCAGCCGAAACTTATTGGAGATTCCGTTGGCATGAATCCTTTTGCAACCTTATTTTTTATGTTTATAGGCTATAAGTTTAAGGGAGTTATGGGAATGATTATTGCGATTCCGGTTGGTATGATTTTAATACAGCTTTATACGCTGGGAGCATTTGATACTGCAATCTGGTGTGTAAAAGAAATTGTAAAGGATTTTAATGAATTTCGCCATATCGAGAGGTAAATAATACACTGCGCCGGGCAGTTTATCGCTCCGGCGCAGGCAGAGAATCCCGCTTTGCGGGATTTTTTATTCGATTAATTCAATACCGGAGATATCAGGTGTAATGGTCAGGGAGTAGTTGGTATAGTAAACAACAAATCCCGGAGCGGCGCCGTTTGGTTTTTTGATATTTTTCTTTTGCAAATAATCTATTTCTACTTTTTCAGCATCCCTACCATTTGAGTAATAAGCCGCAAGCATTCCGGCTTCTTCAAAGGTACGATCCGGCAATTCTTCATTATTTGCTTTTACAATGACATGAGAGCCGGGCATTCCTTTGGCATGAAACCACCAGTCATTTCCGGTGGCAGTTTTGAAAGTCAGTTCATCGTTCTGGTAATTATTTTTTCCTACAAAAATATCATAGCCGTCAGAAGAACGGTAGTGAAACGGTTTGCTTTTGATCTTGGCTTTTTTGTCAGTCTTTTTGCGTTTGATGTAGCCAAATTCGATTAATTCTTCTTTGATTTGTACCAAATCATCTTCTGTCTGAGCGATATCCATAGAAGAAACAATGCTTTCCAGATGTGCAATTTCTGATTTTGTTTCTTCGATTAAAGTTGTTAATGCTTCAAAAGTACGTTTCTGTTTGTTGTATTTTTCAAAATATTTTTTTGCATTTTCCATGGCAGAAAGCTGCTCGTCCAGTGGAATGGTTATCATCTCATTAGTATAGTAGTTTAAGGCCTCCAGTTTTTTTGCACCTTCTTCTAAACCATAGCCATAGGTGTGAATTAATTCACCGTAAATTTTATATTTTTCCCGTTTTTCTGTATCTTTTAATTGTTTTTCCTGCAGCTGATATTTTTTTCGGTTTCGTTCTAAAGCAGTTGAGACAATTTTTCGCAGGTCGACAGATTTTTGGCGAATACGGGTAAATTGATTTCTGCTTGCATAATATTGTTCTAAAACAGTCGAAATGGATGAAAAGTTTTTCGATTCATAATCTTCAAACTGTGTCAGTGCAAAGCAGGAAAAATCTATTGGTTCTTTTCCTTTGTAAACAATATTAGGCTGGTAAGCCGCAGAAGCAACATCTTCCATTAACCAGGTAAAGTGATTGTGCAGATGCTTTTTGCCGTTCACATTCAAAGAATCAGTAGGCATATCGCCGTCAATTGATGCACGGTGACATAATTCTGATGCCAGAAGAGGGCTGAAGCCTGTTAAAGACGAATAAATCGCTTTTGTGATAGGAAGCGGCTTGTTCATTACAAGGTCTATGAAAGAGCTTTCAGAGACGGTAAGCGGGTTGAGTTTTTCTTCCTGTGTAGCAGGAATGCAGTATTCTTTGCCCGGTAAAACTTCCCGTACAGAGCTCATCATAGCAGAAACGCGCTTGATACTGTCAATGATTACACCATTTGGATTGCAGAAAATAATGTTGCTGTGCTTGCCCATTAATTCAATAATCAATGTTTTGGTGCATAAATCACCCATTTCATCTAAATGTTCTACTTCAAAGTGAATGATTCGTTCCATCTGTGGCTGATAAATTTTCGTAATACGCCCATTTGCGATATGTTTTCTTAACACCATGCAAAAATTTGGTGCAGTAAGAGGGCTTATTTTATTCTGGTCGGTCAAATATACGAAAGGCAGTGATGCACTGGCAGACATCGCCAAACGAAACTGTCCCTGACTGCTTTTTATCGTAAAAAGTAATTCATCTGATTCCGGCTGTGCAATTTTACTGATGCGGCCATTAAGCAGTTTCTCATTTAATTCATGCACAAGGTTCGAAATCACAAATCCATCTAATGCCATAATTTTCTCCTATTTTTATAGTAATTTTATTCTTTTAGATAGTATCATAAAAATCTTATTTACAAAAGATAAAATAACGTCTAAATTAGACTTATAGATTTTTTGTGAAGGAGACTAACATGGCAAAAGAGTTATTAAAACGTGAAGAAGTGCCGGTGGAGCATACATGGGACTTAAGTGATATGTATGAGACAGTGTCTGATTGGGAAGCGGCTTTATCAAGTGTAGAGGAATTGGTGGATGAAATCGAAGCAATGGAAGAGCATTGTACGGATTCTGCCAGTGACTTACTGCTGTTATTAGAAAAAAATTCTGAGGCAGAAGAAAAGCTTTCGCTGGCGTATAACTACGCGGAACGTTTATATGACCAGGATAGAAAAAATACCAGTCATCAGGCAAAGGCAGCAAAGGCAGGAACTTTATATGCGAAATTTGCTGAGAAAACAGCATTTATTCAGCCTATGATTTTAGCATTGCCGCAGGAAAGACTGGAAAGTTATTATAAAGTACTTCCGACCTTAGAATTATATCGTAAATATATTGATGAGATTCTTCGTTTCAGAGAGCATTCATTATCAACTGAGATGGAAAAACTGATTGCGCTTACTTCTGAAATGAGTCAGGGACCATCGAATACGTTTTCTGCTTTGAATAATGCGGATTTGGTATTTCCAGAAATAGAAGATGAAAATGGAGAGAAAATTCGTATTACTCACGGCAGATATATTAATTTTATGGAATCTGCAGATCGCAGAGTACGCAAAGATGCTTTTGAGGGAATGTACAGTACGTATGAGCAGTTTTTAAATACGATTGCAAGTATTTATGATAACCAGGTGAAGATGCAGATTTTTCATTCAAAGGCACATAAATATCATTCTGCTTTAGAAGCGGCAGTGGATGGCAATAACGTGCCGCCGGAAGTATATAAAAATCTGGTAGAAACGATAAATAAAAATCTGAATAAACTACACCGCTATGTGAAGCTGCGTAAGAAATGTTTAGGTTTGGATGAACTGCATATGTATGACATCTATACACCGATGATTCCTGACATGGCAAAGAAGGTTCCGTTTGAGGAAGCGAAAGAAACCGTATTAAAGGCTTTGGCACCTTTAGGTGAAGAATATGTGGCAAAGGTAAGAGAAGGTTTTGAAAACCGCTGGATTGACGTTTTTGAGAATCAGGGAAAACGCAGCGGTGCGTATTCCGCAGGTGCATATGGCGTGCATCCATATGTATTGTTAAATTATAATGATTCTTTAGACAATATGTTTACACTGGCACATGAAATGGGGCATGCAATGCATTCTTATTATTCAAATGAAGCTCAGCCATATATTTATTCTCAGTATAAGATTTTCGTGGCTGAGGTAGCTTCTACCTGTAACGAAATTCTTTTAATGGAGTATTTATTAAAGAATACAGAAGATAAAAAAGAACGGGCATATTTGTTAAATCATTATCTTGACAGCTTTAAAGGTACGGTATACCGACAGACTCAGTTTGCTGAGTTTGAAATGAGAAGTAATGCGATGGTTGAAGCAGGAGAAAGCTTAAATGCAGAGAATTTGAGTAACTTGTATCTGGAATTGAATAAAAAATATTATGGTCCGGATATGATTTCTGACAAGCAGATTTCTTATGAATGGGCAAAAATACCGCATTTTTATTACAATTTCTATGTATATCAATATGCAACAGGCTTTACTTCAGCAGTTGCGATTGCACACAGCATTTTAAAAGAAGGTGCACCAGCGGTAGAACGTTATAAAAAATTCTTGTCCGGCGGATGTTCAGATACTCCGGTTGAATTGTTGAAGATTGCGGGAGTAAACTTAGAAACACCGGCACCAATTCAGTCTGCTTTAGATGTATTAGATAGCATTTTAGATGAAATGGAAACGTTATTATAATATTTAGCTTGACAAAACAGGTCGATAAGTATAGACTAAAAGAAATACGAGTCTATACTTATCGACCTATTTTAGTGTTAAGAGTTTTTGAGGAAATGGAGTGGAGATACAAATGAAGGATTTGAAATTATGTGACAGTGACTACAAATTTATGACAATTGTCTGGGATTATGCACCGGTAAATTCGGGGGAATTGGTGGCTTTATGTAATGAAAAACTGGGATGGAAGAAATCGACAACCTATACGGTGATAAAAAAGATGTCAGAACGGGGATTTATTAGGAGTGAAAATGCGATAATTTCTGTTTTGGTGAAAAGAGAGGAATGTCAGGCTGTTGAAACAGATTATTTTGTCGAGCGGACCTTTGGCGGTTCTCTGCCGGGATTTTTGGCGGCATTTTTAAATAGCAGGAAGCTTTCAGATGCAGAAGCAGAGGAACTGAAAAGAATGATTGATGAACATAGGGAGTAATAGATGGACAAGATAAGTATTGTTATATTAATTGTATTACTTTGCCGTATTTTTGTTGGAAAGGTTTCAAAGCAGGCAAGTTATTTTCTTTGGCTGATTGTCGCGGCAAGATTGATTTGTCCGGTTATGCTGCCATCACAGTTTAGTATTTTTAATGTGTTGAATGAAAATATATTTACAAAAATAGAAAGTATAGAAATTGGTGCAAATACTTCAAAAGACACAAAGGTCTCGGATGAATATGCAGTATTGGAATTGCAGAAGCAGGAGGATACGAATTTTGTGCAGGATGTATTGAAGCAGGAAACCATGACCGATGTGGATGAAGCACAGAATGAAGGTGTGTCAAGACAAGAGACAATAACAGCCAGTGAAGTACAGGATAAAGAGGCACAAAGACAAGAAACAGTGAAGACAGATGCCTATCAGACAGAAAAAAATATACCGTTTTTAATTTGGCTGTCCGGGATGGGAATCATGCTTTTTTCTGGCGTTTTTTCTTATTGGCACTTAAAATATAAGCTGCGCTTTGCGACGAAAGCAGATGAGGGAGTGTTTGAGAGTGAGAGGATTTCATCACCGTTTGTTTTGGGAGTAGTAAAGCCGGTGATTTATCTGCCATTGCATTTAGCTGAGCAGGAAAAGGTTTATATATTAGCACATGAGCGGTATCATATCAAACGACGGGACTATTTGGTGAAGCTGGCGGCATATGGTTTGTTGTCCGTTTATTGGTTTCATCCTTTGGTATGGGTATCCTTTTATCTGATGAGCAGGGATATGGAGATGAGCTGTGATGAACAGGTGTTAAAAAATTACACATTAGAGGAAAGAAAAGCTTACGGGATATTGTTATTAAATTTTGCCAGCGAAAAACGTTTTCCATTGCCTTCGCCCCTGTCCTTTGGAGAAAATGATGTGAAGAAAAGGATTAAACAGATTTTAAATTATAAGTCACCTACTTTATGGGGAATAACGGTAATTGTTTTACTGAGTTTTGTTTTGGTTGTGTGCTGTTTGACAGATGAACAGAATGGTATGAAATCGGAACGGAGTGACGAGGAATTTGAAGCACTCGTGGAGTCGCTTTATGAGAACCGGAATCCTTATATCGGAGATATACCTGCAGATGGAAAGATTTTAAGACTGCTTAGAGAATATTATGGTATTAGCGGGACAAACGGAAGTGAATTACAAACTTATGCCGAACCATATTGGATTACGATTAGTTTTGAAAAAAAGCCGGATGATACGAATATGTGGAAGCTGGCGAGTGTCTTTTTGGCACTGGTAGAGAATTGTTCGGAGTTTCGTTGGGAATTTACGGCTGAAAATGACAGGATTTATACGTATTATGTACGAGCAGAAGATGTTGAAAAGCAGCTTGGGTGTGAGAATTTGAAGTCTTACAGCGATTCAGCGGAAAAAATAGCAGAGCTTATGGTTTTATTAGAAGAAAAAGCAACTGTTGAAACGGAACAGGTGATAAATACCGATTATAAGATAAATAAAAATGTTTCTTTTTCTCTTTTAAAAGAAGCAGCAAAGAAGACAGAAATTTCATGGTCAGAATTAAATCAATATGAACGTCAGTTAATGGAGGATGGAGTTTTATACCGCGGATTAGATTGTACGGTTATGGATTGCTTCTATGAAGACTTTGACCATTCCGGTACAATGGATTTTATTCTGCATGTTTCAGAAAAAGACGAAAACGAGAATTACGCTTCGGTTTTGTATATTTATATGAATGAGGATTCGTTATATAAGCATTCGACAGAAGAACATTGCTGGTATGTCGATATTACTTCGGGTGATATTGACCATGATGGGAATATTGAGTTGGTTTATAAAGGAGACTTAGGTGGAAATGGCGGCTCAGGTGCCCATACAAAAGGAATTTTAAAATATGAGAATCACACTTTTATTTCCATGGAGCTTCCTGGAGATTTCTCGCAAGAAGATACTTTTGGTGGTGAAGCAGGTTATTATATAGATATTTATTTGGGAAATGAAGAAAATACTTATCTTGTAGCTTGCGAAGCATTGGGAATCCAAGAAACCATTGTTTCTGAATATCCAAAAGATGAAAATGGAGATGATATGAAACTTCCTGTTTCAGGAGGGCGCGTAGGTGCTAATGGCAGAGGATTTTATCGCTTTGAAGTCATTCAAGAGAAAAGCAAGGCAGCATAATAAAATTTTATGCTGTCTTGCAGTAAATGCTATAAATAGCATCTCAAGTTCTGTCTTAAGTTTTCTTCCTCACGAATAATATCCTCAGTAAGTGTCTGAGCCTTTTTATCAGCGGCTTTATACTCATTTAAGTAGCGGTAGAGGGTTTTGATGCCCATATTGCAGCCGTCTGTGATTAAATCGGCACAGGTATTGTCGGTATTTTCCATCATCATTTTGGCATTGGTTTTCATCCAGGACATACCTTTGGCAATTGGATTTGGTTCTTTGGTTTCTTCGGCGTGTTCAGAAAGCAGTTTGTGTGTACGGTCACCAAGATTTTTATGAACGGCGATAGAATCTTTTAAAACTTGTTTGAATTGTTCGCTTTTTACATCATCTAAAATTTCTTCCATGGAATAAACGGCCATCTGTACGCCGGAGTTACATTCTTTTAATAATTCTACGGTATCATTTTTTTGCATGATAAGACCTCCTTTTTCTTAGTATTTCCAAATTCGAAAATATAATGTAAATGACAATACAAATTTGCAAAGAAAGCGGAAATACTTTATACTGCTTGCTTTCCATTTTG
>CAYYZV010000027.1:0-17943 GCA_964476275.1 uncultured Roseburia sp. | reverse complement strand
AGTAGTAGGAATCCGTTTCCGAAATGCAGGGAAGATTTATTATTTCGGACCGGGAGATTTAGATTTAAAGGCAGGTATGCATGCGATTGTAGAAACTGCCAGAGGGGTAGAAATTGGTACGGTTATTACAAATCCCAGAGAAGTATCTGAGGAAAGTGTAGTACAGCCATTAAAGCCGGTCATTCGAATTGCAACTGAGGCAGACGAGCGTCAGGCTGAGCGAAATTCAGAGAAGGAAAAAGAGGCTTTTCGCATTTGTTTAGAGAAAATCCAGAAACATGAATTAGAAATGAAGCTGGTAGAAGCAGAGTATACATTTGATAATAACAAATTGTTATTTTACTTTACTGCGGATGGACGTATAGACTTCCGTGAATTAGTAAAAGATTTAGCGGCAGTATTCCGTACCCGTATTGAATTACGTCAGATTGGTGTTCGTGATGAAACAAAGATTATGGGTGGATATGGAATTTGCGGAAGACAGCTGTGCTGTCATACATTTTTACCGGAATTTGCACCGGTTTCTATTAAAATGGCAAAGGAACAGAATTTGTCCTTAAATCCAACTAAAATTTCCGGTGTATGCGGCAGATTGATGTGCTGTTTGAAGAATGAAGAAGAAACATACGAGTATTTAAATAGCAAACTTCCAAATGTCGGAGATAATGTTACGACTGATGATGGATTGAAAGGAGAAGTGTCTTCTGTCAATGTACTTCGTCAGCTTGTAAAAGTCACAGTAACGGTTGGTGATGAGAAGGAATTAAGAGAATATAAGCCGGAGCAGCTTCGATTTAAACCAAGACGTAAAAAAGATGTAAAGCTTTCAGCGGAAGAAATGAGAGAATTGAAAGCCTTAGAAGACCGCGGAGGAAAGTCAAAATTTGATGACAAAAACTAATCTTATAAAAGAAGGGGAACGTTTAGACGAATTGCAGAGAAAGGGTTACTGTGTGATACAGGACCCTGCCCGCTTCTGTTTTGGGATGGATGCTGTTTTATTGGCAGATTTTGCAAAGGCGAAACCAAGAGAGCAGGTTCTGGATTTAGGAACCGGCACAGGAATTATTCCAATCCTGATGGAAGCGAGATATGAAGAGGCGCATTTCACAGGTTTGGAAATTCAGAAAGAAAGCGCAGATATGGCAAGGCGCAGCGTTTCCTATAATGATTTGGATGAAAAAGTAAAGATTGTTACCGGGGACATTAAGGATGCTTCAAAAATTTTTGGAGCATCTTCTTTTCATGTCATTACCACAAATCCGCCTTATATGATAGGTACACATGGAGAAAATTCGCCATCTCAGGCGAAAGCAATTGCCCGTCACGAAGTACTCTGTACGTTAGATGATGTATTAAGGGAAAGTGCCAGACTTTTAAGACAGGGTGGGCGTTTTTATATGGTACACCGCCCATTTCGCCTGGCTGAAATTATGAGCAAAATGGTGGAATATAAAATGGAACCAAAACGGATGCGTCTGGTATATCCTTACATAGATAAAGAACCAAATATGGTTTTAATTGAAGGATTAAGAGGCGGAAAGTCCCGCATGACGGTGGAGCCGCCTTTGATTGTATATAAAGAGCAGGGAGTATATACCGATGAGATTTATGAAATCTATGGTATGAATAAATAGGAGATGTAAAGTAGATGGCAGGAAAGTTATATTTGTGTGCAACTCCGATTGGAAATTTGGAGGATATTACGTTTCGTGTACTGCGCACATTAAAAGAAGTGGATTTGATTGCGGCAGAGGATACGAGAAATTCCATTAAGCTGTTAAATCATTTTGAGATAAAGACACCGATGACCAGTTATCATGAGTACAATAAAATTGATAAGGCTTATCAGCTGGTAGATAAGATGCGTGAAGGGAAAAATATTGCCTTAATTACAGATGCAGGTACACCGGGAATTTCTGATCCGGGAGAGGATTTGGTGCGTATTTGTTATGAAGAGGGAATCGAAGTAACCTCACTTCCGGGACCGGCAGCATGTATTACTGCATTGACAATGTCCGGACTTGCAACCAGAAGATTTGCTTTTGAAGCATTTTTGCCGAGAGACAAAAAGGAACGGGCTCAGGTGCTGGAACAATTAAAGAATGAGACAAGAACAATTATTCTTTATGAAGCACCGCATCATTTAGTGAAAACGTTAGAAGAATTGCAGTCTGTTCTTGGTAATCGTAAAATAGCAGTCTGCAGAGAATTGACAAAGCGTTATGAAGAAAAACTGTTATCTACAATTTCTGATATGCTGGATTTTTATCAGGAAAACGAGCCTAGAGGAGAATATGTATTAGTTTTAGAAGGGAAATCTTTTGCAGAGCTTGCAGAAGAGGAAAAGAAATCGTGGGAAACGATGACTTTAGAGGAGCATATGGCAGTTTATGAAAATCAGGGAATTGCCAGAAAAGAAGCGATGAAATTGGTGGCAAAGGACAGAGGGATCAGTAAGAGAGATGTATATCAGGCGCTGCTGTAGGAGGTCACAAATGAAAAATAAAAATTTTAGATTATTGGTGGCAGGGATCATGACATTATGCACAGTTTTTTCTTTTGCAGGATGTTCTTTCAACAAAGAGACGAATGCGGATGTGGATAACTTTTCTGAAAATTCAGAGATCGTTGATAATGATCCTTTAAATTATTCAGAAAGTGTTGATTTGGAGGAAGAAACAGAAGAAATTGTGGAACAGACTTACGCAGGACCGGAGATATCCATTCTTATGGTCGGAGATATGCTGATGCATACTCCGGTAGAAGAAAGTGCTTTGCAGGAAGACGGAACCTATTCTTATGATGCCATTTTTGCAAATACAGTTTCTGAAATTCAGGCGGCAGATTTGGCAATTGTAAATCAGGAGGTTATCATTGCCGGAGAAGATATGGAGATTTCAGGATATCCGGCTTTTAATGCACCTTTTGAATTGGGACATGATTTGATTGAAGCAGGTTTTGATGTGATTTGTCATGGAACCAATCATGCGTTGGATCAAGGGAAGAAGGGATTAAAAAATTGTCTGAATTTTTGGGAGGAAAATTATCCTGACATACCGGTACTTGGTATTCATGGAAGTCAGGAAGATCAGGATGAAATCTATATTTATGAGCAGGATGGGATAAAAATTGCTGTATTGAATTTTACATATGGAACAAATGGAATTGCGCTGCCGTCCGATATGCCTTATGCGGTGGATTTATTAGAGGAAGAGAAAGTAAAAGCAGCGCTTACGAAGGCAGAGGAAGAGGCAGATTTCACGATTGTGTGTCCGCATTGGGGAAATGAATATGAATTAGGGATTTCCAGCTCGCAGGAAAAGTGGACTGAGCTCTTTTTTGAATATGGTGTGGATTTAGTGATTGGAACGCATCCTCATGTAATTGAACCCATTGAATGGATTACAGATGAAGTTACAGGACAGTCTATGTTAGTTTATTACTCAATTGGGAACTTTGTAAACTGGACATCAAGCAGCGGTGCCGGAATTGCAAACCGCATGGTTGGCGGTATGGCAGAGATTACAATCAGCAAGGATGAAGCTGGTGAGGTTTACATTAAGGAGTATGGTGTAGAACCTGTGGTCTGTCATTTGACAGAAGGGACAGGTGGTGTGACAGTTTACTTTTTAGATGATTACGGAGCAATGTTGGCTGGTGAAAACGAGATCAGAAAACAGGATGATAATTTTTCCTATGAGTATTGCATAGAATTGTGTGATAAGGTGTGGGGCGAATTGTGGAGAGATGAATTATAATGTCAGCAGATGACTGAACATGATATTATAAATAAATTACATAAGGAGGACATGATGAATACTTATACCAAAAAAGAACGGAACATGTACCTGATAGGTCTCATGGGACAGAATGTAATTTACAACATTATTGCAACAGGTATGACTTTTTATTTTCAGAGTGTTATTTTTATTCCGGCGATTGCGATTAGTGTAATCATGGGTGTGGCGCGAATCTGGGATGCGATCAACGATCCGATGATGGGAACTTTAGTTGACCGTACCAGAACAAAATGGGGAAAATGCCGACCGTATCTTTTCTTTGTACCCGCAATTGTAATGGTGACGACATTTCTTACGTTTGTGAATGGCCAGTACTCGACAAGCAATTCGTCAACGACAAATGCAATGATTATTGGATGGGCAGCAGTTTCTTATATACTTTGGGGAATGACTTATACAGCAGGTGATATTCCAATTTGGGGTATTACATCTCTTATGACAGAAAGTGAAAAGGACAGAGCAAGTATTTTAAGTCTGGCGCGTATCGTAGCGGGTATTGCGGGTGCATTAATTCTTTTAACCATTGTGCCGATTTCACAGTCAGTGGGGGCTTTCTTTACTGCAAATGGCATGAGTCAGAAAGATGGTCTTCAGAGGGGCTTTCTTGTAGTCTGCGGTGCATTGACCTTAATTGGTTCTTTGATGTTTCAGTGTGCAGCTTTTGCAAAGGAACGTGTGGTACAACCTTCAGATGAACATAAGGGATTTATTGATAATGTTAAAATTATGTGGGCTTGTAAGCCATTCCGAAGAATTTTAATTTCAGGTGTGTTAAAAGCACCAATTCAGCTGCTTCTTGGTGTAGCGATGACGCTGATGTCCTATTATTATGGTGATAACGGCGGAGATGGACAGAGCTATATGATGTATATGGCGATTCTTGGCGGAGCTATGTATGGAAGTCAGTTTGTGGCAATGGGATTTGTTCCAAAGCTTTGTGAGAAGTTTGAAAAGAGAACGGTGTACAATGCCAGTACAGCAATTGGTGTGATTCCGTTTACAGCACTTTTTGTAATCTACTTAATTGATGGAACCAGACTTTATGAAACACATTGGTTAATAATTACAGCGATTATATTTGCTTTGGCAGGAGCAGGTGTTGGTGCATCTACAGTTATGCAGTCTATTTTAATAGCTGACTGTGTGGATTATGACGAGCATCGCACCGGTTATCGTCCGGATGGAATTTTCTTCTCAGGCCAGAGTTTTATCACAAAGTTAGGTGCCGGTATTTCTTCCTTTATTCAAGGAATTGTATTTGCAGTTGTTGGATTCAGCGGAGACGCAGTTGCAGCTTGTAATGAAGTGTTGGCAGCTTCACCGGCAAGTGATTTCATGTTTGCTACTGCACCGGAATTTGAGGCATATCGATTTGGGATGTTCTTCTTAATTTCGATACCGACAGCTATTTCCTGTGTGATTTCGATACTTCCGATGTTAAAATATGAGATTACTAATGCAAAGCACAAGGAAATTATGACAGAGTTAAATACAAGACGTAATATGTAACTATTCAGAGTCAAGGCAATTTACATAAAAAGAATGCATCCTACTTGCAGGAATGCATTCTTTTTTGTAAATTTCTTTGGCGAGAAGCCACAGCGAGAAAATTTGAAGAATTTTCTCGCTTGACTCTAAATAGCTTATGTTAAAACAAAAAATTAACGTTTAATATCGTAATTCATATTCATTAAGCTGCTGATAGCGTTAACATCGTCAGTGATATTAGCATCGCCACGGATGGTATGTTTGATAGCACTGCTTGCAACTGCAAAGTTAGCAATATCCATTGGTTTATAATCATTCATAATTGCATAAATTAAACCACTGGCAAAAGCGTCACCGCCACCTACACGGTCTAAGATATTGAAGTTAAACATTTTACTTTCAAATGTGTGGCCTTCATACCATAAAAAGCACTTCAAGCTGTTTTCACTACCGCTGTGTGCGTAACGTACATGACGGGCAATACATTTTAAGTTTGGATAACGTTCTACGAATTTCTGGAAAACTTCATCCTGCTGTTCATAGCTTGGCTGAAGCGGTATGCCGTCTTTCCAGTCACCTTTGCTGTGATCGTTTTCATCTTTCCAAAGGTGATATGGTTCAATACCTAAAAGTACGTCTACATATGGAAGACATTGTGTACAGAAGTCTCTGGCTTCTTCCCATGACCAAAGTTTGCTGCGGAAGTTACCGTCAAAACTTACAGTAAGTCCTTTTTCTTTTGCAATTCTTAAAGCGTCAAGGATTAATTTACGGCAGTTTGGCGAAAGTGCAGGAGTAATACCACTTAAATGAAGCCATGTAAAGCCTTCTAATAAACCTTCTAAATCAACATCGCTGAAATCAAATTCGGTAAGTGCACTGTGCTGTCTGTCATAAATAACGCGGCTTGCGCGGATTCCGTAACCTGTTTCTAAGTAGTAGATACCAAGTCTATGTGAAGGTGTCTGCTCTGGTGTACTTAAGATAACCGGAGTACAGTGTACATCGTAGCTGCGGAGTGTACGAACAGCACTTTTACCTAAACTGTTATTTGGAACTACAGTAAAGAATGTACTGTCAATACCGAGGTTTGCAAGAGCAAGGGCGATGTTTGCTTCACTTCCGCCGTAGCTTGCTTCAAAGCTATTGGTCATACGAATTTTCTCATAATTCGGCGGTGTCAGGCGAAGCATAATTTCACCGATTGTGATAAATTTATGTGTGGTGTCATTGCCGATAAGCAATGGGTTCATGTGTTCCATAAAAAGACCCTCCTTGTAAAAAATATTTCTTGTAACTATTCAGCAACTTGATAGTTACTATTTCTTCTTCTCCTAATTCTATTTTATGCTATCCTTTGAGCTATTTCAAGCAGAAAGATAAATTATAGACAAATATAAATTGTGTATTAAATGAAAATCAAGTAAAATAGAAGAAGAAAAAATACTTGTTTAGGGAGATTATGATGCATAAGCTATTGGCATTTGATTTAGATGGAACATTAGCTGCTGTCGGTAAAGGAATGTCAATAGAGGACAGCAAAAAATTAATTGAATTAGAAGAAGCTGGTTATATCATTGTGATCTGTTCTGGAAAGCCGACGTATTATCTTTGTGGGTTTGCAAGACAGTTAGGTTTAAAAAATCCAATTTTAGTAGGAGAAAATGGTGCTGTATTTCAGTTTGGCATTGAACTGCCGCCGGCACGATACGAGATATATCCATATAGTGAAAGTGCAAAAATCCAAAGAGACAGATTGAAAGAATTAATAGATAGAAAATTTGGAAAGAAAATCTGGTATCAGCCAAATGAAGTGGCTCTGTCTCCATTTCCGAAGGACGAGGAAACATTTAAAGAACTTCAGAAAATGATAGATGAAAATAGGGAACAGTTGAATGAACTGTTGATTTATCGTCATATTGATTGTTTTGATTTGTCTCCTAAGAATATTAATAAATATAATGGATTGGAATATTTGGTAAAATTAATGGGGCTTTCAAGAAAAGATGCAGCAGCAATTGGCGATGGAGTGAATGATATACCAATGTTTGAATTTGCAGATATATCGATAGGACTTGGAGAGACACTTAAGAAGAATTTGCAGGAAAAAGAAAAATTGAGTTTTTGGTTTTCTGATATAGGTCAGGTTTTGGATTTTATTAGAGAACAAAATATATAATACGAGTAGGGAGATTTGATTATGGTAGATTACACGTCAAAATTAATAACGGTAGAGGAAGCATTAAATTTTGTAAAAAGTGACAGCTGCATTGTGACAGCGATGGCAGCCTCTGAGCCACAGGCATTTTTAGGCCAGTTACATACGATTGCGGACAGAGTTCGCAATGTAAATGTAAATATGTGTTTGTCTCTTCGGAATTATGAATTTTTAGAAAGTCCGGAGTATGAAGAAAGCTTTGAGGCAGTATCATGGTTTTTTGGACCGGGAAACAGAAAAGCGCAGAAAAAGAGAAAAATTTCTTATTTTCCAAATAATCTGCATTTTATGGGAAAAAAGAGGCTGGCTGCTATAAAACCTAATATTTTCATAGGAACAGGGACTTATCCGGATGCGCATGGATATATTTCTATTTCATTAGCAAATGTTTATGAAAAAGAAATGATTGAAGCTGCAGATTTGGTTATTATCGAAATAAATAAAAAATGTCCAAGAACCTTTGGTGATGTAGAGCTTCATGTAGATGATCTTGATTATATGATTGAAACGGATTATGACTTGTTAGAGCTGCCAAGTGTAGAACCAAATGAGAAGGATTTGATAATTGGAAATTATATTTCAGAATATATTAAAGACGGAGATTGTCTTCAGCTTGGAATAGGAGGAATTCCAAATGCGGTTGCGAAATCTCTTTATGGAAAGAAAAATCTCGGTGTGCATACTGAGATGATTACAGATGAAATGATAAATCTGGCGAAGGCAGGAGTTATCAATGGCAAGTGTAAAAATATTAACCATGGAAAAATGGTAGCAGCTTTTGCTATGGGCAGCCGTGCCATGTATGATTATATGGATGATAACCCATCTGTTATGATTATGAAGGGTGGTTATGTAACAGATCCATACGTTGTAGGACAAAATGATAACCAGGTTTCCATTAATACGACATTAGAAGTGGATTTGACAGGTCAGTGCTGTTCGGAATCTTTGGGTTCGCTGCATTTCAGCGGAACAGGTGGACAGGCAGATACAGCTATTGGAGCACAAATGAGCAAGAATGGACGTTCTTTTATTGCACTGTATTCTACAGCAATGGTAAAAAATCCTGCAACAGGTGAAAGAGAAGAAAAGTCTAAAATTGTGTGTCAGTTAAAACCGGGAGCAGGGGTATCTTTATCCCGTAATGATGTGCAGTATTTAGTAACGGAATATGGTGTGGTGAATTTGGAAGGTACTACCATTAAAGAGCGTGTGAAAAAAATTATTTCCATTGCGCATCCGAAATTCAGAGAGCAGTTAATGCAGGAAGCGAAAGAGGCAGGATTAATATAGCTATTTAGCCCACGATTTTAAAATAAAATCGTGGGCTAAATAGCTTATTTTATGCAACATTTTCCAGTATTTTTCCGACTTATATATTAGATAACGAAAAACAATATTGTTAATTTTTTCACCAATTGGCAGAATGAGAGGATGTTATGGAAGTTAATATTTCAGAGGTAAAGAAAGCAAAACGCGGGGATACCGCAGCTTTTGCCGGTCTATATCAGCAGGTGTATGCAGATTTATACCGGTTTGCTTTGTATACATTAAAAAATAAAACGGATGCAGAGGATGCAGTCAGTGAGACAGTGACAGATGCCTTTGCATCGATTGGAAGGTTACGAAAAGCGGAATCTTTCAAGGGCTGGATTTTTCGTATTCTTTATCATAAGTGTAAGGACAGGCTTAGAGAGTATTCTCGAAAAAGTGAAGAACTGCCGGAGGATTACAAAGAAGTACCTGCAAACGAATGTGTGGAAGAGGGTGCGGTAGTGCGTGCCATGTTCTTTGAATTGGACGAAGAGGAACGAATGATCATCAGCATGCATCTTTTTGCAGGATATACCAGTAAGGAAATCGGAAAGCTTTTAGGACTAAACGAAAATACGGTTCGTTCAAAAGAAAGCCGCGCATTAAAGAAGCTGAGAAAGGAAGGTTAATTGATATGACAGAGCAGGATATTTTAAATAAAATCAAAGCATCTGCAGATTTAGTAGAGATACCGGAAAGTTTAAAACCGGAACAGGTAGAGCTGAAATTGCAGGCTGAAAAGAAAATAGTAAAATTTAGATGGCAGGTGAAGCATCTGGTGGCGGCTGCAGTGGCTTTGGTATGTATGCTGGCTTTTATACCGCTTGGATTAAGTGACAGTACAAGAAATGCAGATGAACAGACGGCGGGTATCAGTGGTCAGGGAATGACAGGAATGGAGGGAAATCAGCAGAATGCCACAGCACCGGAGGATGAAGTTATAAAAGCAGAAAAGCAGGATGCTGGAGAACTTTACTTGGTGGCTAAGAGCTATGATGAGGTCTATGAGTTTCTGAAAAAGAATCAGAAAACAGATATTTATTATAAGTATGGAGTGGTAGAAGATCTTGAAAAGGAAGCAGCCGAGGAAATGACAGACGGTGCAGCTTTGCATTCACCGCAGGAGGATATGGTATCAGGAAGTGGGTCAGTAAGGCTTGAATCTGCTATAAATGATACCGCGGTAAATAAAACGGAATATTCTACTACAAATCTGCAAATGGCAGGAGTCGATGAAAGTGATATCGTCAAGACAAATGGTTCTCATATCTTTATGGTGAAAGATGGAATCGTGCAGATAGTACAGATTGAAAATGGAAAAATGATTCCGGCAGGAATCATTTCGCCGGAATTAGAATCCTTTTCGGACAGTGTATTGGAAATGTATGTGGATGGTGACAGACTAATTTTAATTACGCAGCAGGCAATCGAAAATCTGGAAGGAACAAATACAGGAAAAGCGACAGGAGGTTACCTTCCATTAGGAGAAGCTTCAGTAGAAAAGACGGCAGAAGATATAGCAGAAGTTTGTATAGATGTTGCTTATAATTTTGATGTTTCTTATAAAACTGTGCTTTATACCTATGACATTAGTAATCCGGCGCAGGCGAAACAGATTGGCAAAATAGAGCAGGATGGAGGGTATAAAACATCCCGAAAAATAGAAGACATGGTTTATTTGTTTACACAGGAAAATATTGCATTGGAGAAAGAAATACTCGAAGGTTCAAGAAATGAAATTGCAGAGGAGCTTCCTAAGGTAAATGGAGAAGCAATTGCTTATGACAGTATTTATTTACCGGAATATGGGTATCAGGGATTAGTAGTATCGTCTGTTTCTATGGATAACCCTAATACGGTTGTGGATAACACTTTAATTATGAATGATTATGTGGAAATCTATGTGAGCAGTAATGCGCTGTATTTATACCACTCTGATTATGTTACAGATACACCATGTACACAGATAGCGAAGTTTGATTTGAAAAGTGGTGTAATTTCTGCTGTGGCGGCTGCTTCGGTACCTGGGACGGTGCAGGATACATTTGCGATTAATGAGTATGAAGGAAATTTGCGAATATTAACATCTTATTGGAATCGATGGATTGAGGAAAATACAAATCAGCTTTATATTTTGGATGATTCTTTAAAACCAGCAGGAAAAATTGAAAATATTGCAGAGGGTGAAACGATTTATGCGGCCAGATATTTTGGTGATTTAGCATATTTTATTACCTATCGGAATATTGATCCGCTTTTTGCAGCAGATTTATCGGACATTCAGAATCCGAAGATTTTGGGTGAATTAAAAATTACAGGATACTCAGAATATCTGCATATGTGGGGTGAGGGTAAGCTTTTAGGAATCGGTTACGAGACAGATGAAAAAGACGGAAGCAGAGAAGGGATCAAATTGGTTATGTTTGATATTTCGAATCCGTCAGAGCTTTCCATTCTTGATACTGTGGTGCTAAAAGATGCAGACTACAGCGCAGCACTTTTTAATTATAAATGTGTATTAGCAGATACTAGTACAAATATGATTGGTTTTACAACTAGAGATTATAATGAGGAAGAATTGAGTTATCATGTATATTCTTTTAAAGATGGAAAATTTGAAAAAGAGCTGACTGTCTGTGAAGATAAAATCCGGTATGAAGAAAGCTACAGAGGTCTTTGGGCAGGGGAGTATTTCTATATCGTAAATCAAGAGAAAATTAAGAGTTTTAATTATACAAATGAATATGAAGCAGTTGAAGAATATACTGTATCAGGTGATTTTTAATCACCTGATACATAGTATTCGTCAAGATATTCCTCGATAAGATCAAAAGGTGCGGGACCGATATCTAAAATTGCCTGATGAAAAGCAATTTCATCAAAAGCAGTCCCGAGTTCTTCCATCGTATCTTCTTTGAGCTCTAAAAATTGCAGATAGCCGACATAATACTGTAAGTAGTTGCCTGGTTCGCCTACAATATATTGATAGATGTTGGAAATAGCAGCAGGATCGTTTATGCCGTAATCATTCCAAAAACTTTTGGTATCTTCAAGGGTCCAGCCGTCATAGTGAATGCCAATGTCTGTAGAGGCATAAAGGCTTAGCATAGCAGACTGGTTTTTCTGCATGACCTGAGCTATAGCAGGATCAATGTCTGCATAGCTGTAGGAAAGCATTTCTACATAAGTAGCCCATCCTTCAATATAACCGGAATAATTTACCAGACGTCTTACTGGTAAAATACCCGATTCATAAGACATAACGGTCTGATAAAGGTGTCCTGGAAAGCCTTCGTGTGCCAGCGTCGTAAAGTAGTCCATACTGGTCGTGTCATACTCTGCATTGATATGAATAGAGTTGTTGGCATAGTTATCAATTGGCGCAGTAATGTAATAAGCAGGTGCAACATAGTCTGCAATACATTCGTCAATGATATCTATGGTACAGCTCGTATATGGCGGAGCAGGAAAAGCATTCAGCATATCTGTCTGTAATTCTTTTAAAGTGGCAGTCGGATCTTTGGCTTTTAAGACCGCACTGTCATATTTTTTCCAAAAGCTTTTGTCTGCCTGAACAATCTCTGCAATAGAAAGCAAATCCTGTTCACGCTGCTGGCTGATGGATTCCTGAACATCGATAATTTCATCGGAACAGCCTGTGTAATAGTACAACAATTTTTCATAATACTCTTTTCCTTCCGGAAAATAACATAATCCCTGTTCATTTGTACCGCTGCCAAGTAGGGCAGTCATTTCGTCAGATAAATATTGATAAGCTTTTACCAAATCGATTTTTACCAATTGTTCATTCTGATAGATATAGGCATCTTTTTCTTCCTGTGATAAGCCTGAAAAAGATTCAATACGGTTGTTAAAGGTTTCTATTAAAAAGTGATCATCTGCGGATGCGATAAAATCATTACACTGGTCAATGACAGTCTGGCAGGAATAGTCCGGCATAAAAAGTCCGGCAGACGCTTTTGCTTTTTCTATATCAACAACTTGTGCAAAATATTCATCTACTTCGGATAAAAGCTGCAAATAATCCTGAATATCTTTCTCATCATAAAAATGATATTCTTCAAAAAGGATTGGTAACTGCGCGTGTACACCGCTTGCTGGTGTAAGAGGCTCATCGTAAAGAGAGTAAGGTGCCATTTCTAATTGAAGCGTGAAGTAATCGATTAAAATATCATAAGTCAGTTGTTTGGAAACAGAGAAGCTTTCTTTGTCATATTGCTGCAGCCGTTCTAAATAATTTTCTAAACGGGCGTTACTATCTGCAAGAGCTGCTTCTGAAATATCACCTAAAGTTACTTCATAATCTGTAATTCCTAAATTTTCAGGCTGAGCCAGAGAAAAATGCAGATTGATGGTATTTTCCGAAATTTCCTGACAAAACATTTCTTCTAAAAAAGCATCATAAGAAGCTGGTGAGGTATCAGAATTAGAAATTGGAGGTTTGCAGCTGCTGGCAAAAAGAAGCAGCAAAAAAACAGCGCATAAGGATGCGGAAAGGAGTCTTTTTTTCATAGGTTTATGGTCCTCGTTCAAATCATTTCCTTTATTATATCTAATTAATGTATCCTATGTAAACCCACAGAATTTTATGAAAGGTATAGATGAGGAGAAAGCCGCATAGGATGAATAAAAATCTTTAGGAGACAGGATGAGTTATTTATGGTCAGGCATGATCTTGATAGGTGTTATTTACGGAGCACTGAATGGGACCCTGCCGGAGGTAACAACAGCAGCGTTAGAGTCTGCAAAAGAAGCGGTAAGTCTTTGTATTACTATGCTGGGGGTTATGTCTTTTTGGATGGGATTTATGCATATAGCAGAGCAGGCGGGGCTGATTCATGCATTGACTAAAAAATTAAAACCGGTCTTACATTTCCTTTTTCCAAATGTGCCAAAGGATCATCCGGCAAATGAATATTTATCAGAAAATATGATTGCAAATATCTTTGGACTTGGCTGGGCTGCGACACCTGCAGGCTTAAAGGCAATGGAAGAATTGCAGAAAATGAATGAAGAAAATTGTAAACGTTTTGGAGAAAATAAGTATCGTGGAAGAGAAATTGCAACAAAAGAAATGTGTGATTTTTTAATTATCAATATATCTTCTTTACAGTTAGTTCCCATTAATATCATTGCCTATCGTTCTCAATACGGGAGTGCGAATCCAATGGATATTATGGGACCAGCCATTGCGGCTACTACAGTAGGAACAGTGGTGGCAATTCTCTTTTGTAAATGGATGCCGGATAGGGGAGGAGTGGGGAAATGAGGTTTTTGTTATTTTTATCGGAGACCATTATTCCAATTTTGATTTTCTGGATTATATGCTATGGTCTGATAAATCGTCGGCCGGTATATGAAGATTTTATTGTGGGAGCAAAGGACGGTTTTAAGACGGTAATAGGAATTATGCCGACTTTGGTCGGTCTTATGGTCGCAGTGGGGGTATTACGGGCATCCGGTTTTTTGGATTTTCTCACAAGATTGCTCACACTAGTCATTCCAAATCAATGGTTTCCTTCAGAGCTATTGCCGATTTCTCTGGTGAAAATGTTTTCTTCTTCGGCAGCAACAGGGCTTTTGACAGATATTTTTAAGGAATATGGACCGGATTCAGAATTGGGCAGAATGGCGGCAATTATGATGAGCAGTACAGAGACGATCTTTTATACCTTATCGGTGTATTTTATGTCAGTAAAAATAAAAAAGAGCCGTTATACGATAGCAGGGGCTATCATAGCGACTCTTGCAGGCATATTTGCCAGTGTATATTTTGCACAGTTTGCATAAAATCAGAACGAAGTCAGATAGTTAAGAGCACCTTCAGGTGCAGCAGCACTTTTTTCTAATAAAGCTATCAAGGCTTTAAAGGTTTGTTCGATTTCTTCACGAGTAGAAGGCACGATTTGATTGGAGTTTTTTACAGCTAAAATAATCAGAACAATTTCTGCTAATTGTTCCGGGTATTCAAACGTAATTTCGCCATTAGAAATGGCCTGCCTGATAATTTCAGCGAGAGTCGGTTTTAGCTCAGAAATAACATGGGTAATGTATTGTTGGTGAATGTAAGCCTTTTCTTGGATGCTTTCTAAGGTATTGCTGTCTTTATATGCAGAGAGGCGGACAGCCGCTTTACTGCATGCCTGAGAAATCATAGCCATACGTGTATAAGGCGGTATTTCTGTCTGATTTGCCAATTCTTTCGCAGTTTCTAAAGCTGTTTGATAACTTCTTTCTATTAGAGCAGAAAAAATGGAATTTTTAGAGGAAAAGTAATAGTAAATACTGCCTTTTCCAATACCGGCTTTTTCTGCAATGTCACTGACTGAAATTTTTTGAATATCACTGTTTTCTAACAGTTCCTGTAAGGCATCCAGTATTTTATCCTGTTTTGAAAGAACTTCCATAAAGTGCCTCCTTATCTCAAAAGTAATATATATTATACCACAAAAAAACGCTTTCGAATATAGGCATTCTTAACGTTATTTTATGGAATTTATTGTAATAAATGTAAGTTGACCAATGGTCGAATGACATGGTACTATTTTACTATACAATCGACCATTGGTCGAAACGGAAAATAAATGTGAAAGGAAGGGTATGTAAATGACATATTCAGAATTTTTTTCAAGTGTGAAAACCAGATTTATGGGGACAGATGTGAGTGATATTCAGGAGCATTTGGCGTATCAGTTCAATATTACAGGAGAGGGGGCAGGTATTTTTTACGTAGAAGTAAAAGACGGACAATTATATATTGAACCATATGAATATTTTGACAGAGATGCAATGTTTACCGCAAGTGCAGATGTATTTGAAAAAATTTTAAATGGTAAAATGGATCCGGTAATGGCGTTTACACTTCAGAAAATGAAAGTAGAAGGAAACTTTGATAAAGCATTGAAGTTGAAAAATTTAATAGAAAGAAAGTAGTGAGAAGTATGAAACAGGCAGCAGGAGTAGTTGGATTAGCAGTTGGTGCGGCAGCATTGATAGAATTAGGCGTTTCGGGATATTTTTACAGAAGAACCATGACCCGCAATAATGCGAAAACAGAACGAACCATTAAAATGGCAGGAACAGACTGGAATCAGCATATGGCATTTATACAGGAACGGAAAGAATATATGCTGGCACAGCCGCATGAAGATCAATGGATTCAGTCCGAAGACGGATTAAAACTGCATGCGACATGGTTTCCAACAAATGACTGTAAAAAGGTTGTGATTTGTTTTCATGGGTATACCAGTCAGGGAATGAGCGATTATATTGGATTGTCCGGCTATTATTTGAAACAGGGATATTCCATGCTGTTAGTAGATGAAAGAGCGCACGGACAAAGCGAAGGAAAATATATCGGTTTTGGATGTCTTGACCGTATAGATGCCACGAAGTGGATTGCACATATAATAGAGAAGTGTGGAGAAGATGTTCAGATTTTACTTCATGGTACTTCTATGGGTGGAGCGACCGTACTTATGACCAGTAGTTTAGAATTGCCGCCGCAGGTAAAAGGAATCATTTCTGATTGTGCATTTACTTCACCTAAGGAAGTATTTACGCATGTGCTCAAGCATATGATTCATCTGCCGGCATTTCCAATGATGCAGATTTCTGATTTTTTAAATAGAAAGCTGGCAGGGTATGGGCTGGATGACTGTAATGCAGCCAGAGAAGTTCAAAAAGCGAAGGTGCCGGTTTTATTTATTCATGGTTCAGCAGATACGTTTGTGCCATGCAGTATGTGTGAAACAATTTATAATAATTGCGCTGCACCAAAGCAGAAGCTGATCGTAGAAGGTGCAGCTCATGCGGAAAGCTATTATAAAGATACGCAAAGCTATGATAAGGCTTTAGATGAATTTATAGGAGGTGTTATAAAATGATGGAAACAAGAAACGGATATAAGGTATATCCCTTGACAGTGGCACAGAAATTTCATATTTATTATCAGAGTTTTTGTCCAAAGAAAGAAGTAGTAAATATTGGTACAAGCCTTACAATCGGAACCGATATCGATTTTGATGTTTTGAAAGAAAGTATTTATAAGGCTTATGAAAGATGCGATTCTATGCGTCTGCGCTTTACAAAGGATGAAGAAGGCAACTGGTATCAGTACATAGTAGATAAAGAAGAACGTGATATTGAGTATGTAAATTTCTATGGGAAAACAATGGAAGAAGCAAACGAAATTATGACTCAGTGGACACAAGTGCCATTTGAACAGATGGATTCTCCGATGAACCGTATCGTAATGATTACAACACCGGATGGCTTCAATGGTTCGTATCTTCTGGTAGACCATATGACAATGGATGCACAGTCTATTTTTGCATTTTTAAAAGATGTCGTTGAATTATACTGTAATAAAATGTATCCGGATCAGGTTCCATATCCAAAGGACATGGCTTCCTATATTGAGCAGTTAGAAAAAGATTTAAAATACGAAGCAGGCAGCAAGGCGCAGCAGCGTGACAGAGAGTATTTCCAAAAAATAATTGATGAATCTGAACCGATTTACAACAGTATCAGAGGTGCAGGACAGTTACAGATGGAACGTGAAAGATGCAACAATCCTGAACTTAGAGCTTGTATCAATGCATCACGTGAAGTAGATTCTGCATTGGATATTTTCCACTTAGAGGCAGAGCCTACAAAACGTTTAATGGATTTCTGCGAGGAATACAATGTATCACCGGTTTGTTTACTGTTAATGGGCTTACGTACTTATTTCCAGAAAATGAATGGAAATGATGATGTTTCTATTAATACAGCGATTGCGCGTCGTGCAACCTTAAAAGAAAAGAGAAGCGGCGGAACAAGAATCCATTCTTTCCCATTCCGTACCATTATTTCAAAGGATAAGACTTTCATAGAAGGTATCTATGAAATCCGTGATTTACAGAATGAATATTTCCGTCATGCAAACTATAACCCAACAGAATATTTTGCATACCGCGGCAGAAAATATCCGGTTCAGCCTGGACAGACCTATGAACCAATGTCATTAACCTATCAGCCGCTGAGCTCAAGAAAGAACGGCTTAAAGGATTTGGGTGATATTAAGTATAAGACAAAATGGTATCCAAATGGTGCTAC
>CAYYZV010000026.1:0-17982 GCA_964476275.1 uncultured Roseburia sp. | reverse complement strand
GCAAATGTCCAGACTGCGGAAGAGAAGTAAAACCGGCAAAAGAAGAGGCTTATTTCTTTAAAATGAGCAAATATGCAGACCGTTTAATTGAGCATATTAATACACATCCTGATTTTATTCAGCCGGTATCTCGTAAAAATGAGATGATGAATAATTTCTTATTACCGGGATTACAGGATCTTTGTGTATCAAGAACCTCTTTTACATGGGGTGTACAGGTGGATTTTGATCCAAAACACGTCGTTTACGTTTGGCTGGATGCATTAACAAACTATATTACAAAAATCGGTTATGATCCGGATGGCTCAAATGAATTATTTAAGAAAAACTGGCCTGCAGACTTACATTTAATTGGAAAAGATATTGTTCGTTTCCATACAATTTATTGGCCAATTTTCTTAATGGCTTTAGATTTACCATTGCCAAAACAGGTATTTGGACACCCATGGTTATTACAGGGCGGCGATAAAATGAGTAAGTCAAAAGGAAATGTAATTTACGCAGATGATATGGCAGAATTATTTGGTGTTGATGCAACACGTTATTTCGTGCTTCATGAAATGCCATTTGATAATGATGGTATCATTACATGGGAATTAGTAGTAGAGCGATTCAACTCTGACCTTGCTAATATTTTAGGAAACCTTGTAAACCGTACCATCTCTATGAGCAATAAATACTTTGGTGGTGTCGTTAAGAGTACAGGTGTAGCGGATGAAGTTGATGCAGATTTAAAAGCTGTTGTAACAGGAACAAGAGCAAAAGTAGCAGAAAAAATGGCAAAACTTCGTGTAGCAGATGCAATTTCAGCTGTATTTGATTTGTTCAGACGCTGTAACAAGTACATTGATGAGACGATGCCTTGGGTACTTGCAAAAGACGAAGCAAGTCAGGATCGTCTTGCAGAAGTATTATATAATCTGACGGAAGCTATTACAATTGGTGCAAGCTTACTGCACAGCTTCTTACCGGAAACAGCAGAACGTATTGTGGCACAGCTTAACACCAGCTTACGTGCTTTTGATGATTTAGAAACCTTCGGTTTATATGAAAGCGGAACAAAGGTTACAGAAAAACCGGAAATTTTATTTGCACGTTTAGATATAAAAGAAATTATGCCGAAAGTAGAAGCAATTCAGGCTGCTCAGAAAGCAGAATTTGAAGCAGAGCAGAAGAGACTTGCAGGCGGCGATGCGGCCGAAGCAGAAGCTTCTGAAAATGCAGCCAAAGCAGAGGCAGTAATTGATATCGAAGCAAAAGAAGAAATTTCTTATGATGATTTTATGAAAATGCAGTTCCAGGTTGGTGAAATTATCGCCTGTGAAGCAGTACCAAAATCAAAGAAGCTTCTCTGCTCTCAGGTAAAAATCGGAAGTCAGGTAAAGCAGATTGTTTCCGGCATCCGTAAAGAGTACTCACCGGAAGAAATGGTGGGCAAAAAGGTTATGGTTTTAGTAAACTTAAAACCGGCAAAATTAGCAGGTGTTGTTTCGGAGGGTATGCTGCTTTGCGCTGAAAATGAAAAAGGCGAATTAGCACTTATGGTACCGGAAAAGAATATGCCAAGCGGCGCGGAAATCTGTTAATGAGTTAGCTCCTGCCAGACAATTCAACTAAAATGTACATGGTTCATTGCATACGCGCAAGTTCAAATGCATCTACAAGCAGAAAGTTTTTACCGGCGGAATGAATGGCAGCGAGATTTCGGGTTTCATTGAAAATAATAAAGTTTTCCTGTGGAAAGCGATCTACAAAGTGCTCTGCCAGAATTGGCAGAGCATAATTTTTTGGGTGTATTGTGGAAAACAGTACGCCATTTTTTATTCAAATTTATCATACAGGCTTTCCGCTGCACTGATAATCTGATAGTCATTTTCAGGAGTTGCACCAATAATCATCTGGGTACTCTGTCCGGCAGGAACAAATTTAGGGGCATCGGTTAAGATAGCCAGTTTTTCCATAAGAGATAAATCGAATAATTGTTCGAAAATAAAAAAGATGACACTTATGAGGATTTATGCTATAAATAATACTGTTAGACGATACGGATAAAAGATTACTGTTCAGAGAGATGTCAGACACTTGCCGTCGGATACAAGAGGAGAAAAATGGAAGAATTAAAGAAAATCATAGCAGATATTGCAGCATCATCTATTACAAAAATGATTATCAGCAAACCGGCAGAAAAAAGTATTCCGTATAAAAAAGTTGTAATCGAACGGAAAAAAGATTATTTTCAGGCTGCGAAATATACAGAGAAACAGGTATTCCATGATAATATAAAGCCAAAGGATTTAGAAAATTATCTTCAAGAAATCATTACAGATGCATACTTACAGGTGAATGCATGGGATGCAGAAAAAGAGCATATTCTTCTTATTTCTAAGAAGGGGAAATTGACTTATAAGACAAAGAAATTGACGAATGTTCAGAACGCAAATACGCAGGCAGGCGGCAGTCAACAGGCTGCGGCAGGAACGTGCAGCGGACAAGTTAATGATATGACATACACAGCGCACAACCGCAAGAAAAATTACATTTTAGAAGAGGGCCAGGTGATTCCGCCATTGGTGGATATGGGCGTATTTACAAAAGAAGGAAAAGTAGTAAAATCCATGTACGACAAATTCCGCCAGATTAACCGCTTTATCGAGATGATTGATGACGGCGTAAGGGATTATAATAAGGATGAGATACATATCATTGATTTTGGGTGTGGTAAATCTTATCTGACATTTATTATGTACTATTACTTCACGGAAGTGCGCCATATGAAAGTACAGATGCTGGGACTGGATTTAAAAGAAGACGTAATCAAAAAGTGCAATGAAACGGCAGAAAAATACGGTTATGAGAATTTACGGTTTGAAATGGGAGATATTAATGGTTTTAAAACGCCATTTGATGTGGATATGGTAGTTACTCTGCATGCCTGTGATACAGCTACAGATTATGCGCTTTATAATGCAATTTGTTGGAATGCAAAAATGATTTTTTCGGTGCCATGCTGTCAGCATGAATTGAATAAACAGATGCAGACCGAGGACTTGTCCCTTTTGACTAGATATGGTATTGTAAAAGAACGCTTTGCGGCACTGACTACAGACGCAGTCCGGGCGAATTTACTGGAATGCTGCGGTTATAAAACACAGCTTTTAGAATTTGTGGATTTTGCCCATACGCCGAAAAATATTCTGATTCGTGCGATTCGAAAGCCGGTAGTACCGGCAGCGGTGAAAAAGAAATATTTGGGAGAAGTGGAAGCTGTAATGAAAGAGTTTCATGTTACCCCCACTTTATATACACTTTTACAGGAAAGCAATGGATTATAATTTAAGAAGAAACAGGAGAGCAGAAAATGGAGAGCGAAGTTTTTGAACAATTTCCTAACAGAGAAGCATTTGATAAATACTGGGAGGAAAATTATGTTCCGGTTACTTATGAAGATGTAAAAGAGGCATTTGAAGATTATGTGACTTCAGCAAGCGGACATATTTTCTTGTCAGATTATGAAGAAAACGGATGTATTTCTAAAGAAGATTTTAAAGAAAATTTATCACAGGCAGCGCAGTTTACATTTCAGGATGGACTGACAGAAGTGTTTTATGATAAAAATCCGGAACTTTACGAAACTGCATTTGCGATTTTTACTGAATCACAGATGAATGGCGGCAAAGGCGGTGAAATTGCGAATATTTTTCATGAAACCTTCAATCAGCTTTATGCAGAATTTTTAGATCAGTTGTTTGATACAAAGATAGCAAAATAAATGGAGGGAAAATGGCAACATTAGGAATTCCGGCGAATACCATTGCGGTATTGCAGAAATATAATTTTAATTTTCAGAAAAAGTTTGGACAAAATTTCTTGATTGATACACATGTGTTGGATAAGATTATAGAAGAGTCACGCATCACAAAAAATGATTTTGTACTGGAAATTGGTCCGGGTATCGGAACGATGACTCAGTATCTTTGTGAGAATGCCAGAGAGGTGGCTGCAGTTGAAATTGATAAGAATCTGATTCCGATTTTGGCAGATACATTGAGTGCATATGATAACGTAGAGGTTATTAACGATGATATTTTAAAGGTAGATATCAACCGTCTTGCTGAAGAAAAAAACGGCGGCAGACCAATTAAGGTAGTTGCAAATCTTCCATATTATATTACAACACCGATTATTATGGGCTTGTTTGAAAGTCATGTGCCGATCGACAGCATTACAATTATGGTGCAGAAGGAAGTAGCAGACCGTATGCAGGTAGGACCTGGAACAAAGGATTATGGAGCACTTTCTTTGGCAGTACAGTATTATGCCAAACCGGAAATTGTTGCGAATGTTCCGCCAAATTGTTTTATGCCAAGACCGAATGTAGGAAGTGCGGTAATTCGTTTGACAAGACATACAGAACCGCCGGTACAGGTAGAAGATGAAAAAATGATGTTCCGTTTGATTCGTGCATCGTTTAATCAGCGCAGAAAGACTTTGGCAAATGGTCTTTCAAATGCACCGGATATTCCGCTTTCCAAAGAACAGATTCAGGAAAGCATCATAGAACTTGGAGTGCCGGTAACGATTCGAGGGGAAGCACTGACATTGGAGCAGTTTGCAGCGTTGAGTAATATTGTAACAGGTAAGTTAAAGAGCAGTAAGGAAAAATAAACATGGAAGAATTAAAAAAAGAAAATCCGGAAGAACAGTTAGTTGCAGAAGAAATTATTATACAAGAGACTGTAAAAGAGGAACCGGTAATAGAACAGCGGCCAAGTACAAAATATGGCAGAACGGCATATCAGCAGCAGTTAAAGGAAGAACAGGAAGCACAGAGAAAGGCTGCCCGGGCTGCTTATGGAGAGGCATATCGGGAACAGGCAGATCCATATCAGTCATATCAGCAGAATACATGGCAGAATCAAAGAGAATATACGTCATATGAAGAATCGAAGCCGACGCTTAGAAAGACATATGCCACTGTTTTAATGGCATTAATAGCAGTTTCAGGAATTATTGCTTTTATATCGAATGTTATGGCAGTGGAAGCGTATGCAATGGGAGATACTTTGGAGGAAGTAATAGATGCAATACTTGTAATTGCATCCCAGCCGGTTTACCAAGGACTTACAATCATAAGCGATACGGTATTTTTTGTAATGGTGGGTTTCTTTATCTTGGATATTTCACAGATGAAAAAAGCAGGAAAGAAAACAACCGGAGCAATCTTATTTGCAATTTTCTTACGCCCGGCATATTTTATCTGGAGAGCGCACTTGTTAGGTGAAAAGAAAACGGTGCCGATTATTTATGCCGCAGCTATATACTTAATTTCTGTAATTGAAATTTACGCGGTAATGCAGGGTGCGATGGAAATGGTCATGCGAACCATGTATTAATTTAAACGAATGAAATCCTTCTTGTCACATATAATGTGTAGACAAGGGGGATTTTTTATGATTCGGGGAAGAAAACTCTATAAAAGAAAACTCTATAAAAGGGAATTTTATAAAAGAAAACGAAGTTTAAAAGGACAGATCAATCTTTTTTTATGTTCTCTTATTATTTTTGGAGTTTTTCCGGTTTTTATTACATCTTTTTTTGGGCGGATGGAGTTAGAAAATCTATTTTTTCAGAAACCGGAAAGCAGTATTACAGAAATAGAAGCAAGATTGCCACAAATTGTAGCGAAACAGATTAATATACATATGCCCGATGAGTTGATAAAAGCACAGAGTGTAATAGCAAGGACACAGTTAATGGCAGCAGAAGAAAAAGGAGAAGCTCTGCCCGCGGAATTTACTGTATTAGAGCTGCAGGAACTGTGGGGCGATCAGTATGAGAATTATTATCAAAAATTACAGGAACTCGTTGAAGCAACTGCCGGAGAAACAATTCAATGTAATGGAAATTATATCTATGCTGCATATCACCAGGTCAGTGCGGGGAACACTAGAACAATGAGTGAGTATTATGAAAAGAGTGAGATGCCTTATTTGGCAGGGACAGCCTGTCATGAAGATACGGCTGCAGAAGGATATCTGAATGTTTATTTTTGGACGAAGGAAGAATTTGTCCGGCTTTGCAAAAATGCATTTCCTGAAGAGGAGATTAGCGGTGGCAACGATATTCAAATACAAAAAAGGGATTCTGCCGGATATGTTTTGCAGGTTCAGGCAGGACAAACAATCTATGAGGGAGAAAATTTCAGGAAAAAATTAAATCTGCCGTCAGCCTGTTTTGAATTGACTTTGCTAGACGAGGATGTTCGGATCGTAACGATGGGACAGGGACATGGATTTGGTTTAAGCCAGCATATGGCACAGATTTTGGCTGAAGAGGGAAAAACCTATCGGGAAATTTTAGAATATTTTTATAAAGGAATAGCTATCACGGAATAAATACATAAAAACCGGAAACACTATAATTATAAAAATTATGGAAGGTGAAGGTTATGAGGAAAGTATTTGATTTTTTGTTAAAAAAACAATATGTAATCGCAGGGTGTCTTGTTCTTTGTGCAGGTGTGGGAATGACTGCATTATATAATTATAATCAGGAGCAGGAACGGGCGCGTCTTGAACAGGAAATCGCAGAGCAGGAGCAGTATGTAGTGGAAGAAACACAGATGGAGAGTGTGGTTTCTGTAGTTCCGCCAAAGGATAATACAATAAATGAAAAAGCGGATGAATTTCCTGTGGAAGAGGGTGCGGTTGTAGATAATAGTGATGGCCTGTTGGAACAAGAGGTTGTTTTAAGTGAGCCGGAACCGGCGGCAGAAAACGTGGAAAACAGCGAAGCTGCAGAAAATGTTGCAGCAGAGGTATCAAGTCTGCATTTTCCGGTAGAAGAAGGGCTTTTATGGCCAATGGATGGAAATGTAATTATGAATTACAGTATGGATGCAACTATTTATCATGCAACGTTGGATCAGTATAAATATAATCCGGCAATCATTATTGCAGGGGCGGTAAACAATAAAGTATATTCTGTTGCAAAGGGACAGATTACAGATATTTCTCAGAACGAAGTGACAGGAACAACGGTTACTGTGGATTTGGGAGATGGGTATCAGGCAATTTACGGACAATTAAAAGAGCTCAATTTTGAAGAAGGAGACTATTTAGAATCCGGACATGTAATCGGCTATGTCAGCGAACCTACAAAATACTATTCGGTAGAAGGAAGCAATTTGTATTTTGAACTGCAAAAAGATGGAGAACCAATCGATCCAATTTTATTCTTTGAATAGTTATTATGCAAGAAAATCCTTTTCTTGAAATTCAATGAACTTTGAGATATAATGAATCTGTTTTTTTGTTAAAGAAAGGAACGAAATAGAAAGAATCGAATATAATAGGGTATAATTCGCAATCGATACTTCACAGTTTTACAAAAGATGTAAAGTGACAGTGCAAATCCCCTAGTAAATATACCTCTATCGATTGCTTTCTATAATAAAATAAACGTTTAGCCGCCTTCTTTTTAGGAAGCCGGCTTACATAATGACAGAAACGAGGAAATATGGAAACAATTAGATTTGATGAATTAGAATTATATCCACAGGTGCTTCGCGCCATTAAAGAGATGGGCTTTGAAGAAGCTACACCGATTCAAAGCCGGGCAATCCCAGCTGTGATGTCTGGAGCAGACGTAATTGGACAAGCTCAGACAGGAACAGGAAAAACAGCATCGTTTGGTATTCCGGCACTGCATAAGGTGGATGTAAACAGCAGAAAAACACAAATAATTATTTTATCCCCAACCAGAGAACTGGCGATTCAGGTATCCGAAGAAATTCGCAAGCTGGCAAAATACATGCATGGCATAAAGGTGCTTCCGGTTTATGGCGGTCAGGATATCACCAGACAGATTAAGGCATTAAAAGGCGGAGCACAGATTATTATCGGTACACCGGGACGTGTCATGGACCACCTTCGCAGAAAGACAATTCGCTGCGATGCTGTTAATACCGTTATTCTTGACGAGGCGGATGAAATGTTAAACATGGGCTTCCGTGAGGATATTGAGACCATTTTAGAGTATATTCCACAGGAAGGCCGTCAGACAGTGTTATTTTCTGCGACAATGCCAAAGCCAATTTTGGATATTACAAAGAAATATCAGCATGATGCGATTACGATTAAAGTCGTGAAAAAAGAATTAACAGTTCCAAGTATCGAACAGTATTACTATGATGTAAAGCGCAAGGATAAGACAGAGGTTTTGACACGTTTATTGGATTATTATAATCCAAAGCTTTCGCTTGTTTTCTGTAATACGAAGAAAATGGTGGACGAGCTTACCGATGCATTAAAAGGCCGCGGCTACTTAGCAGAAGGCCTGCATGGTGATATGAAGCAGGTACAGCGTGATCGTGTTATGAAAGCATTCCGTACCGGAAGAACAGAGATTTTGATTGCTACGGATGTAGCAGCAAGAGGAATTGACGTAGATGATGTAGAGGCAGTATTTAATTACGACTTACCGCAGGATGATGAATATTATGTACATCGTATCGGCCGAACCGGCCGTGCAGGACGGACAGGCCGCGCATTTACTTTTATAAAAGGAAAAGAAGTTTATAAGTTAAAGGATATTATGCGTTACTGTAAGACAAAAATCCTTGCAATGCCGATTCCATCTTCCGATGATGTAGCACAGATTAAAGCAGAAAAAGTCATGGAAGAAATTGGTGCAATCATCGAAAATGAGAATCTGAAAGACATGATTGAGATTATCGAACGTCAGGTAAACGAAGCAGATTATACGGCGATGGATATTGCGGCAGCCTTTTTAAAACTGGCACTCGGTCAGGTGAATCTGACAAATGAAGATGACGATGAAGCCGACTGGGGTGATACCGGAGCAGAAGAAGGAATGGTGCGTCTCTTTGTAAACGTAGGCAAGAAAGATCATTTAAAACCAAGCAATATTTTAGGCATGATTGCCGGAGAAAGCAAGATTCCGGGCAAAGTGGTAGGCGCGATTGATATGTATGATAAGTATACTTTCGTGGAAGTACCACGCGAATACGGCAGAACTGTCTTAGAAGCAATGAAAAATGCAAAAATTAAAGGCCGCTCCGTAAATGTGGAGCCTGCGAATCAGAAATAAGTAAGAAACATAAAATAGCTGTATTCAATAAGGATACAGCTATTTTTATGATCTTCATCAAATCTTAATATTTTACTATCTTTTTAATTCATAAATAAATCGTTACAATAGTGACATACTCACAGACCAATAATGCGCATTTTACTGCGAGAATAAAAAATAAGAAGAGGTGTAATTATGAAGCTGCTGAATAATAATTACGAAGAGGTTGACCTATGTATAACATACTAGTATGCGATGACGAAAAGGATATTGTATCCGCATTAAAAATATATCTGACAGCGGACGGCTATCAAGTGTTTGAAGCTTATAATGGGCAGGAAGCGATAGAAATGATTCGTACGCAGGACATTCATTTGGCATTGATGGACATTATGATGCCGGAGCTGGATGGAATCACTGCGATGACTCGAATTAGAGAATTTTCAAATATTCCGGTTATTTTACTGACAGCAAAAAGTGAAGATACCGATAAGATTTTGGGACTTACAGTGGGAGCAGACGACTATATCACGAAACCGTTTAATCCGGTAGAGGTACAGGCGCGAGTGAAATCTCAATTGCGGCGTTATATGCTGCTTGGCGGCGGAAATGTAAAACCGGATAATTTGGTGATTGGCGGTATTGAATTAGATGACCGCACAAAGGAAGTCACCTTAGATGGAGAAAAGGTGGCATTGACCAGAACAGAATACGATATTTTAAAGCTTTTAATGGAGCATCCGGGAAAAGTATTTTCGCCAAATCAGATTTATGAACAGGTGTGGAAGGATAATCCTTACGGTACGGAAAATACAGTTGCAGTACATATTCGTCATTTGAGAGAAAAAGTAGAGTACAATCCGGCAGAGCCGCGCTATTTAAAAGTAGTGTGGGGACGGGGATATAAAATGGAAGATGTGAGGTATTAAATGAAGATAAAAACATCAATTGCAGCAAAAATACTGGCATGGATTCTGACTGCAGTATCAGGGCTTGGATTGGCAGGCAGTGCAGTACTTGCCTTTGGTATGGAAGAGAGTGGATTTTATGAGCGAACCTTTGCAGAAATACGAAAAGAGCAGTTTGAGACTTATAATGACCGCTATTCTGCGAGAGTATTAGAGTATTTAGGAGCAAAGAAAAACACGAATCAGGAATATTTTAAGAATCGAAACTTCCGATATGGTGTTATCGAAGCGGATTTTTTGTCACAGGTAGAAGCACTGGATTTAAACGATGAAAGTATTTACATTGACACCAATTTCGATTTTGAAAGAGAGCTGATATTGGAAGATTTACATATTTTTCAGTGTACAATCAGCGAACATACTCGCTTTGTTTCGAATAGTCCGGACTCTCTGTGGGGGTATTACTGGATACGTAATACAGAGGATGCATGGAAGGCACATACTTTTGAGAATTTGTTATTGGATAAAGAATCAGGAATTTTTCTGATAAAATCAGAAAATCAGTATTATGTGGTTCCGAAGGTGGCATTTTATATTACAAGTGGAAATGGAATTATCATTTCACAGGGATATGAATTTGATATAGAGAAAAATGTCTATATACCGGTAGATGATGTGGTACGGGATATTTCGTTTGGAAAAGAGCAATACCAATCAGTGTTGGAAATTAATGTTGAGACACATGCGACAGCAGCAGAAATTACGGAAGTACTTGGTGCGGTCAACGGATTAGATAAAGAAGCGGGAATGATTTTTTCTAATTTAGAAGGGACCATACTGAATACAAATAACTGGAATTTTATCGGATTTTGTGGAAAAGCAGGCAATTCGGTTGTCAGTATGACGTCAACACCAACTGCCGGTTTAGATGTGATTTTTACGGAAGTAGATTGGGACAGCATAGGATATAACATAAATAATGAGATTTACATTGAACCAGAGGAAGGACTTGTATATATTAAATCAGCAGATATCGTGTCAGACAGCTATTATGTACTTTCCTATCAGGAAAATGGTTTTTTCTATAATGCTGATTTGTTCTCAGGAGAAAATGATGTATTTGGCACTTTTGATATTGTAGTAGGAACCCTTTACAGTATGAGATATCAGGTATTTGGCATCTTTTTCGGGTGTCTGGCAGTATTTTTAGCGGCATTTGTGTTCTTATGCAGTGCAGCAGGGTATCGCAAGGGACAGACAGGATTAACTGAAACGAGAATGAATCGGATACCGCTTGAAATTTATGCCGCAGTGACATCTGTTGTCGAGGCATTTTTCATTATCATTTTTGCAGAAGCCTCCGGTGAAATACGATCATTTGGAGATGTATTCTGGATGCTTGTTATGGTAATTGCCGTATTGCTAGGCGGTTTATTGGCAGTGAGAACAGTTTTGGAAGTTATTACTAGATTTAAGCTTCAGATTTTGTGGAAAAACACGATTTGTTACTGGATAATCAGTAGATTATTTGGTGGCTGCAGGCAGGTAACGGAATTCGTGGCAGAGCATACAAGTCTGATTTGGAAAGCAATTTTGCTTGTGGGTTGTAATGTAGTAGTTGATTTTATCATTATTGTAATGTCGCATGAATTAGGAATATGGTTTCTTTTCTTTATCTTAAAAGGCGGACTTTTGCTGTTGCTTGCATTAGGAGTAGTTTCACAGTTAAAGAGGCTGAAGGATGCAGGAGAGCATATGGCAAAGGGTGGACTGACTTATAGAGTAAATACAGAAGGCATGTTCTGGGAATTTAAGAAGCATGGAGAGAACTTAAACAGCGTAGGCGAAGGGCTTGCGATTGCCGTAGAAGAACGTATGAAGAGTGAGCATTTTAAGACAGAACTCATTACGAATGTCTCTCATGATATTAAAACCCCGCTGACTTCAATTATTAATTATGTAGACCTTATGCAAAAAGAAGAGGTTTCGAATTCAAAAATTGAAGAATATTTAGAGGTACTGGAACGCCAGTCGAAACGGTTAAAAAAACTGTTGGAGGACTTGTTGGAAGCCTCAAAAGCCTCAGCCGGAACACTTCAGGTAGACTTAGAAACGTTAGAAGCCGGAGTGTTTATGGTTCAGACTGTGGGTGAATTTGAGGAAAAGACGAGGGCTTTGGATTTAGAATTGATTATCAAGAAGCCGGAGGAACCGGTGTATATTCGTGCAGACGGCAGACATTTTTGGAGAGTTATCGACAATTTAATGAATAATATCTGCAAATATGCACAACCAAATACCCGTGTTTATATTAATTTGGAGGCAACGAAAGAGGAAGTCTGCATAACATTTAGAAATACTTCACGCTATCCGCTTAATATCACAAGTGAAGAATTAAAAGAACGTTTTGTAAGAGGGGATGAATCCCGCCACACAGAAGGAAGCGGATTGGGATTATCCATTGCGCAGAGTTTAATGGAACTGATGCATGGCAGGTTCGAATTGGTGGTAGACGGCGATTTATTTAAGGTCATTCTGATATTTGACAGAGTATGACGGCAGTTAGAACGGAAATTGTATTAGAGAATTTAATAGATTTCATTAGAATTTATTAGTGTAAATAAATTGAAGAGTTGAATGTTTTAGGATAGAATAGTAACGGCTGTTAATATAACAGTCGTTATTTTATTAAATTCGAAATAATATATATCGATATAAGAAAGATAAATGAAAGGAATATAATATGGGCGGATTCTTTGGAGTAGCATCAAATCAGGATTGCGTATTTGACTTATTTTTTGGGATTGATTACCATTCGCATTTAGGAACTAGAAGAGGCGGCATGGCAGTATTGGGAGAGGAAGGATTTAACCGTTCTATTCACAATATCGAAAATTCACCATTTCGAACAAAATTTGATAGTGATATTCAGGAGATGAAAGGAAACATTGGTATCGGATGTATTTCTGATTATGAACCACAGCCATTGATTGTGCGTTCTCATCACGGTACTTATGCATTAACCACAGTTTCCAAGATTAATAATGTATCAGCATTGGTACAGCAGTTATTTGATGTTGGGCATGCGCACTTTTTGGAAATGAGCGGCGGAGAAATTAATTCAACAGAGCTGGTTGCCGCGTTAATTAATCAGAGAGAGAATTTAATTGAAGGTATTCAGTATGCGATGGATATGGTGGATGGTTCACTGTCAATTCTTTTGATGAATCAGGCAGGTATTTATGCAGCCAGAGATAAGTATGGCAGAACACCAATTGTAATCGGTAAAAAAGAAGGTGCATTCTGTGCTTCCTTTGAAAATTATGCATATAAAAACCTTGGATATACCGATTACAAAGAATTAGGACCGGGTGAAATAGTAGTAATCAACGACAGAGCTTGTGTAGAACTGGTAAAGCCGGGAGAACAGATGAAAATTTGTACGTTCCTTTGGGTATATTATGGCTATCCGGCCAGTGCCTATGAAGGATTGAGCGTTGAGCAGATGCGTTACAATTGCGGTGCAATGATGGCACAGCGCGATCTTGTGAAGCCGGATGTTGTTGCTGGTGTTCCGGATTCCGGTATTGCGGCAGCCGTTGGATATTCGAATGAATCAGGAGTTCCATTCTCCAGACCATTTATTAAATACACACCAACCTGGCCACGTTCTTTTATGCCGACGATTCAGAGCCAGCGAAAAATGATTGCCAAGATGAAAATGCTTGCAGTAGATGAATTAATCAAAGACAGAAGAATTTTGTTAATTGATGATTCCATTGTACGTGGTACACAGTTAGGAGAGACAACGGAATATTTATATGACCGCGGTGCGAAGGAAGTACATATTCGTCCGGCATGTCCGCCAATTATGTTTGGATGTAAGTATTTGAATTTCTCCCGTTCTTCTTCGGACAGAGATTTAATTACCCGCAGAATGATTGAGCGCTTAGAGGGCGGCGAGGTGTCAAAGGAAGTACTGCAGGAGTATGCAGATCCGGAATCAGAAAAATATGCAGCAATGATCGAAGAGATTCGGAAGGAGTTGAATTTCACATCGTTACAGTATTGTCGTTTAGATGATATGCTGGATGCTACCGGATTAGATAAATGTAAGCTTTGTACATATTGTTGGAATGGAAAAGAATAAGAAATGATATACAAGAGGTATTTAGAAGAATTTCTAAATACCTCTTGTTTTTTGCGCAGAAGAATGCTAAGCTATATTTAGAAGAATTTCTAAATAGGTGGTGAAGAACGTGGGATTTGCAGAGACATTTAAGGCATTATCCGATCCTGTCAGGCGGGAAATTTTAGAAATGCTGAAAAAGAAACGGATGTCAGCAGGGGAAATTGGCAGTCATTTTGATATGACAGGAGCAACGATTTCTTATCATTTAAGTATTTTGAAAAAAGCCGGATTGGTTCAGGAGACAAAAAAGAAGAATTATATTTATTATGAGCTGAATACTTCTGTAGTAGAGGAAGTTATGCTTTGGTTATCAGAATTAAGGGAGAGAGATTATGAAGAACTATAAGAAAACACTTATTCTCACAAGTATTATTATTTTAATGCCGATTATAGCAGGATTATTATTGTGGGATCAGCTGCCGGAACGAATGGCAACACATTTTGCATCGGATGGTACGGCAAACGGGTGGTCGCATAGGGGATTTGTCGTATTTGGACTGCCGGTTTTTTTACTGATTATGCAAGTGCTTTGTATGGCGGGTACTTTAGCAGATCCGAAAAAAAGTAATATTAATGACAGGCTTATGGGGTTGATTTTATGGATGATACCGATTATATCCGTAGTGGCGCATCTGCATATTTATGCATTTTCGCTTGGTTATGAAACGAATGCCAGTACTTATATGATGGGCTTTATCGGATTGGTATTTATTATTATTGGGAATTATCTTCCGAAATGCCGCCAAAATTATACCATGGGTATTAAGCTGCCGTGGACATTAGATGACGAAGAAAACTGGAATCATACACACCGGATGGCAGGATATTTATGGATTTTCTGTGGATTTGCAGTAATTGTGAATATTTTTACAGGCTATGAATGGCTGTTTGTGGTTATCGTGGCGGTTATGGGACTTGTACCGACGATTTATTCTTATCTATATTATAAAAAGCATGGGAAAAGGGAGGATTAAGCTATGACAGGCACAGTTAGCAGCAGTGCTTGCAATTCGTAAGATAAAGACAGCATGGAGTCTGGAGGCAGCAGAATGAAAAATACAACGCTTTGCTATATTGAAAAAGATGAGAACTATTTAATGCTCCATCGTGTAAAAAAGGTAAATGATGAAAATCAGGATAAATGGATTGGAGTAGGCGGCAAATTTGAGGCAGAGGAAAGCCCAGAGAACTGTCTGCTTCGTGAGGTGCGGGAAGAAACGGGTTTGCTGCTGACGGATTATCGTTACAGAGGAATTGTAACCTTTGTTTCTAATGAGTGGGGAACAGAATATATGCACCTTTTTACAGCAAGTGGATTTGAAGGAGAGATGAAGACCTGCGACGAAGGGGAGCTGGTATGGGTTCCGAAATCGGAGATAGAGCATTTGAATATCTGGGAAGGGGATAAAATCTTCTTTCGGCTGTTGGCAGAAAGTGATGGATTCTTTTCGCTAAAGTTAAGGTATGAGGGAGAAACACTTGCGGAGTTTGACATACATGAATATTAAAAATTCCTTGACCCTCACGTTACGTCATAGTTTATGCTATATTTACACGAGAAAATTACAATAAATGGTAAAGATTTTGAGGTAATAAAATTATTAGGCAAAGGCAAGGGCGGTTATTCTTATCTAGTTACAGATGGAGAAAAACAGTACGTCTTAAAGCAGATACATCATGAACCTTGTGATTATTATCAGTTATTATATGGAAGAATGGAATTTTGAAAACTGGGGAATCAGGTACTGGTCTAAGACAGAAGAATTTTTAAAATATGTACAGGAACATGCTTAAAATAGGCATTATGCCTATTTTTTACTGCACAGATTTTCCTGTGCTATAATATTGCCAAGCATGTCGCTGAGAACTAAAAGATCAGCAGAAAGTACGGCAAGCTCATCTTCATTTAAACATTCTGCTAATTTACATGCTATGGTGGATAGAAAGTAGAGATTAGCGCAATTTTTCATAAGATACTCCGGTTGTTTTTTATAATATATGCTTAAGATTAAAGGATGTGATAATTAAAATGTTTTATAATGCAAAAAATGGGACACTTCAAATTGGTAATACAGATATGGACTACATATCATTTGGTTATGGAAAAAGAAATTTAGTTATGATACCGGGGCTTGGAGACGGACTTATGACGGTACGTGGAAAAGCACTGCTGTTTGCGTGGATGTACCGGATGTTTGCAAAAGAGTTTAAGGTTTATGTTTTCAGCAGAAAAAATGAACTGGAAAAAGGATATACAAACAGAGATATGGCAAGAGACCAGAAACAAGCAATGGATATGCTGGGGATAAAAAAAGCAAGTATCATAGGTGTATCTCAGGGCGGTATGATAGCAGAGTATTTTGCGATTGATTATCCTGAAATGGTGGAGAAGCTGATTTTAGTAGTAACGATTGGGCGGCAGAATGAATGCATACAAAGTGTTGTAGGAAATTGGATTGAGCTTGCCAGACAAAAACGATATGGAAAAGTAATGAGAGATGTCACAGTCCGCATGTATACAGAAGAGTACATAAATAAATATCGTTTTATCCTGCCGGTGCTTGAATTATATCCGGGACCGCGAAATCAGAAACGCTTCCTGATTATGGCAAAAGCGTGTATTACACATGAACTTTATGAACGTTTAGAGGAAATTAAAGCACCGACGCTTGTAATTGGCGGTGAAAAAGACCGTACTGTAGGAGGTGAGGCTTCCAGAGAAATTGCTGCAAAAATCAAAAACAGCAAGCTGGTTATGTATCAGGAATATGGACATGGATTATACGCTCAGGCGAAAGATTTTAATCATAGAGTTTATCATTTCTTAAGATTACTATAATTATTCAGAGTCAAGCTCGAGAACACTGCGTGTTTCCTCGCTGTGGCTTCTCGCCAAAGAAATTTGCAAAAAAGAATGCATTCCTGTAAACAGGACGCATTCTTTTTATGCAAATTGCCTTGCCTTTGAATAATTACAAATTATCTTTGAACAGGACGCTGTTTCATGTTGATATAAGCAGATAAGTTCTGACATAAGTTAGTAATAACCATACCATAAACAATCGTGCCATCCCGTTCTTCAATACGGGTAACACGTCCGTCTAATTCCAGATGAAAATTTAAATCGTCAAGAATAACAGATAATTGATCTCCTTCTTGCAAATTTAATTCCCGTTTGCGGTCTGCAATACTGAAACCTGAAATACTAATATCTTTAATAAGTACATATTGGGATCTGCGTCCTTCCATAGTAAACCAGGCTTTTTTTAAAACAGACACACGGAAAGAACCGCGTCGGTTGTTGCGGACACCATCTACAGGTGCCTGCAGTATATATGCATTTTTGTAATTTACAATCTTTACATCGGTCCATAAAAGAGGAATTCCATCATCTTCGGCACATTCCATATCGACCTTGACATTGTTAAAAGATAAACGCTGAGAACCTGTATAATCAAGAGTAATTACTGCAAGATTATTTTCCAGATGTTTTTTAAGGAATGCACTTAAATCCATTTGCTGTTCTCCATTTTGGATGTGAAAAACAACACGGGTATTTTCTTTAATTTCAGATATTTTAACGCCCATAGTCATGTCTCCTTAATATGCTATTAAGAATCATATCATAAAATAAAAAAATAAAATAGTATAAAGTTACAAAAGATTGCAGAAAAGTGTAATAGTATGTAAATAGTGACTTGCGAAAATAGTCTGAACTTGTTAAACTATAAATAAGATACATGAGGTGCGTATGATGAAATTAAAAGTCAAAGAACAAATTGTATGCTG
>CAYYZV010000025.1:0-18017 GCA_964476275.1 uncultured Roseburia sp. | reverse complement strand
TATAATTTCTGTGGAGAATCAACCTGCATGATAACACCATCTTTTAATACAACGATTCTTGTACCTAATGTCATAGCTTCTGTCTGGTCATGTGTTACATAGATGATTGTAGATTTCAATCTGTTATGTAAAGCAGCAATTTCTGTACGCATCTGTACACGTAATTTAGCATCTAAGTTTGAAAGAGGTTCGTCCATTAAGAATACCTTTGGACTACGAACAATAGCACGTCCCATAGCAACACGCTGTCTCTGACCACCTGATAAAGCCTTTGGTTTACGATCTAATAATTTCTCAAGGTCAAGAATTCTAGCAGCTTCTTCTACTTTTCTCTTGATTTCATCCTTTGGAACTTTTCTTAACTTTAATCCGAATGCCATGTTATCAAATACTGTCATATGTGGATATAAAGCGTAGTTCTGGAATACCATAGCGATATCTCTGTCTTTTGGTTCTACATCATTCATTAATTTACCGTCGATATAGAATTCACCCTCAGAAATTTCTTCAAGACCAGCCACCATACGAAGTGTTGTAGATTTACCACAACCAGATGGTCCTACGAAAATGATAAATTCCTGATCCTCTACTTCGAGGTTGAAATCCTTAACAGCTTCAAAGCCGTTTGAATATCTTTTGTAAATGTGTTTTAATGATAAACTTGCCATTGATATATTCCTCCATATAAATTCATAAATTTTTCATTACATCTAATATACACAAAAACAGCCAAAAGTACTATATGTGACCTGACCAAAAAAAAAGTTTTTTTACTGTCAGTTTGTATATTGACTTTGGCTGTTTCCACTATGCTTCGTCATTTTGACGTTTTTTATATCTCTTTTCAGTCATTTTGACTACTGCTTTCCAGTACTTCCAAAACTTCCTCTATCCGCATTTCCCAGTTCTTCTACCTCTTCAAACGTAATCTGTGGCTGATGCTTCTGAATACGGAACTGGCAGATACGGTCATTTACATGGATAACGGTATCACGTACTGCCAATACCGGCATCATCCACTCATCATTATCCCCGCAGTAGCTTTCATCAATGACTCCCATGTGGTTTGTCTGAATAATTCCAAAATTCTTATAGGTAGAGCTTCTTGGCACTACTACTGCTTCGTAGCCTTTCGGAAGCTGCATGGATACACCAAGCCGGATTAAACGGTATTCTCCGTTTTCTAATTGCACCTCTTCTGCTGAGCGCAGATCAATCCAGTCACTCTTGCCGTCGATATAAGTTAATTTTTCAATCTCATCCGAATGATATTTGATCTTTATTGTTTCTCTCTCCATAACAAATCCTCTCAATAAATTCAGTATCTAAAACCCTGAAACCATTCAACACTTTCCCATTACAAAATCTTCAACTTTCAGCTTCCCAAGAAAGTGTGCTGTGCTCGGATTTCTTATCACGCAGCATCAGCTCATTCACGCCGTCTCTTGCAGGTTTATTGTCAAATAATACTTTATTAACTTCCTCAATAATCGGCATATCTACTTCATACTTCTTTGCAAGTGCAATTGCTGCCTTTGCAGAATACACGCCTTCTACAACCATCTTAACCTTATCCATCGCCTGCTGCATGGTATAACCCTGACCAATCAGCATACCAGCCTTGCGGTTACGACTGTGCTTACTCTGACAAGTTACAATCAAATCGCCGATACCGGTCAGACCATTCAATGTCTCTGCATTGGCACCCATTTTCAGTGCAAGACGGCTCATTTCAGAAATACCTCTGGTAATCAGTGCTGCCTTTGTATTGTCCCCATAACCAAGTCCGTCAATCATACCTGCTGCAAGCGCAATGACATTCTTTAAAGAACCGCCAAGCTCCATGCCAAGCACATCCGGACTCGTATACACACGGAATACTTCATTCATGAAAATATCCTGAATACCTTCTGCTACTGCCTGTTTGTGAGCACCGGCTACAACCGTAGTCGGCAGTTCTCTGCCCACCTCTTCTGCATGGCTTGGTCCGCACATCACCGCCACCTCTGCAGCCGGAATTTCTTCCTCAACTACATCTGTTATCGTCATTAAAGTAGCTTCTTCGATTCCCTTTGCAACACAGACAATCACCTGACCTTCTGTCACATAAGGAGCCATCATTTTTGCTGTACTTCTGGTAAATACAGAAGGAACTGCCAGAATCAGATATTCCTTTTCTTCTATTGCTTCCTTCATATCTGTGGTAAATAGCATATCTTCTGAAAGCTTTACACCAGGAAGCTTCTCTAAATGCTCATGATGTTCTTTCAGCATTGCTATTTCTGCTTCTGCAATTGACCATACTGTAACATGATTGCCATTTGTATGAAGTACCTTCGCAAGAGCCGTTCCCCAGCTTCCTGCACCAATTACACCTACTTTTGCCATATTTCACACTCCACTATTTCTTTTTAGAACCAATCTTATTTTCTGTACCATTCAAAAGACGTTCAATATTTGCTTTATGGCGCCAGATTGCCAAAACACCAAAAACAATCGCCAAAATATCATATTCAAGGATATTTTCTGCCGGAACGCCTAACACACCCATCATATTAAATTCAACTACCTGAATCATAAATAACGCTGCCATTAAAATAGAACCCAATGACACGTATCTCGTCAGCCAAAGACAGATGATAAATGCTGCGAGACATGATGGTACTACCTGCGGACATATTGCAAATACAACTCCGGCAGTACATGCAATTCCTTTCCCGCCCTTAAATTTCAGATAAAACGGAAAATTATGTCCTAAAACTGCTCCAAGTCCTGCATATAAGCCCAGTATTCTCGGATCACCTGAAAACGATGCACCAAAAAAATGTGTTACTAAAAGTATAGCACCCACACCTTTTAAGCAATCACCTAAAAAAGTAATTGCTCCTGCTTTTTTCCCCAATGTCCGGAGTGTATTGGTTGCTCCGGCATTGCCACTGCCATGCTCTCTGATATCTATTCCATGTGCCTTCCCATAAAAATAACCTGTCTGGAAAGCTCCTATTACATAACCGATTGCCAATGCAATGAAACGAATCACAACTGCCATTTATTTTTTATCTTCCTTTCTTTCGCGTACAATAAACTTCAATGCAGTTCCGCGGAAACCAAAGGTTTCACGAATGCGGTTTTCCAAATATCGGGTATAAGAAAAATGCATCAGTTCTTTATCATTTACAAAAATAACAAATGTTGGAGGTTTTACAGAAACCTGTGTTACATAGTAAATACGCAGGCGTTTACCTTTATCTGAAGGAGGCTGCTGCATCGCAACTGCTTCTGCCACAATCTCATTCAGCACACCGGTTGCTACACGCATACTGTTATTCTCCAAAACCGCATCAATTGTTTCAAAAATTTTGCCGATACGCTGACCGGATTTTACAGAAATAAAAATGATTTCTGCATATGGCATGAAGCTTAACACTTCACGAATCTTTTCTGTATGTTTGTAAATGGTTTTGTCATCTTTTTCGATTGCATCCCATTTATTTACTGCAATAATGACACCCTTGCCTCGGTCATGGGCAATTCCGGCAATCTTTGCATCCTGTTCCGTCACGCCTTCTGTGGCATCAATCATAATAATACACACGTCTGCGCGTTCTACAGCTGTTACAGCACGAATAATACTGTAACGTTCAATTTCTTCCTTGATCTTATTTTTGCGGCGGATTCCGGCTGTATCGATAAATACATACTCTCTTCCATTGTACCTGATGTCCATATCAATCGCATCACGGGTCGTTCCTGCAATATCAGAGACAATCACACGATCTTCCTGCGCCAGCTTATTAATCAAAGAAGACTTTCCTACATTTGGCTTACCGATAACCGCAATTTTCGGACGCTCGTCCTCTTCCTCATCCTTGTTATACTCCGGAAAATATTTTACAACCTCATCCAGCATATCTCCTAATCCTAACATAGAAGCAGAAGATACAGGGAATGGTTCTCCGATTCCTAAATTATAAAACTCATATACATCCGGCATGAATTTTTCAAAGCTGTCTACCTTATTTACAACTAATACAACCGGCTTCTTAGAACGGCGGAGCATATCTGCTACCTTTGCATCTGCATCCTGTAATCCCTGTCTGACATCTGTCAAAAAGATAATTACATCTGCGGTTGCAATCGCTATTTCCGCCTGTTCACGCATCTGCGATAAAATAATATCGCTGCTGTCCGGCTCAATACCGCCTGTATCAATCATTGTAAATTCATGGTTTAACCATGTCACATCTGCATAAATTCTATCTCTCGTAACACCCGGGGTATCCTTTACAATTGAGATACGTTCTCCCGCAAGTGTATTAAACAATGTAGACTTTCCGACATTTGGTCTTCCTACAATTGCTACGACTGGTTTACTCATAATTCTAACCATCCTTTCTTATTATCAAATTCCTAACATCGCATTCAGCAAATCAGCTCCGCCGGACTGCACAATATCAATCTGTACATCCAACCCCTCTGAAAGCTCTGTCACTGTCATATCATCCAAAAGCACTTCTTCACCGCTTCGAAGCAGATTACAAGGCAATAAGACACGCTCGCCTAAATTTCCATTCGCTTTTAATTCGCCAAGCTGCGCATAAATATCCTGTCCGGTTAAAAGACCGGAAACTGTAATCATTTCCCCAAAGAAATCATTGCGGATCGCGATTACATCAACCTGATAATTAGGAACTTCTTTCATGCACTCTGCTGCCAATTCTTTGATAAACGGCGCCGGAAGCCTCCCTGTCACAACTGTGACATGATGTCTGCTCTCTAAATCCGGCAATTGTTCCTCTGCCAACACATGCTCTGCCGTGGCATATCTTGCCATATCCTCTTTTAACAGCTCTAACGCGTCATGAAATTCATCAATTAATAAACGCAGCATTCCTACTCCATTTTCCAGCTGAATATAACCATCATAGTTTTCTTCTTCCGGCAACGGCTTTTCTGCTAAAAGATACCATTCATCACTGGCATGAATAAAATGTGTTCCATGAGACTCCATACATTTATCCTGCCACCTGTGAATCATTTCTAATACTTCTAATGCATCTTCTTTTGTAAACGGCTCAAGTGGGTAAAGCCCTTCACGATATTTGGAAAGTCCCACCGGCACCACCGATACACTTTCCAAAAGCGGCAGATATTTTACTAAATCCGAAATGGAACGTTCCAATTCTGCCCCGTCATTGACTCCTTTGCAAAGAACAATCTGTCCATTCATATGAACACCGCCCTCAAAAAGCATGTCCATTTTTTTCAGTGCTTCCCCTGCAAAACGATTATGCAGCATCCTGCAGCGCAGTTCTGGATTCGTAGTCTGTACCGAAATATTAATCGGCTCTAACTTATAATCAATAATACGCTGTAAATCGGCCTCTTTCATATTGGTCAAGGTCACATAATTTCCCTGCAGGAAGGACAATCTGGAATCATCATCCTTAAAATATAAGGTTTCCCGCATACCTTTCGGCATTTGATCAATAAAACAGAAGATACACTTATTCTGGCAGGATTTATAATCATCCATTAAGCCATTCTCAAACTCAATGCCCAAATCCTCGTCATAGTCCTTTTCAATCTCTAATTCCCATTCCTCGCCATTCGCTTTCTTAAAAAGCGCTGTCAAATATTCATCATGAATCAGGTAATGATAATCAAAGACATCTCCTATCTTTTGACCGTTAATACTGATTAATTCATCGCCCTGTTCCAGCTCCATTTCCTCTGCAATGCTGCCCGGTTCGATATAGTCTATAATATGTCTGCTCATGTTGCCTCTCATTCTAATTATACTGTAACTATTCAGAGCCAAAATAATTTTCAATGAATGTATGAATTATGCTTGCATAAATGAATACATTCTTGAAAATTATCTTGACGGAAGTCAACTCTGAATAGTTACAGTTTACAAAAAAAAAGCCGGAATGGCAACTTGAAATTACAATTCCGGCTTTGGAAACCTATATTTTTTACTTTTTTCTAATTTTCGTCAACCTTTAACATATCATACTCATCATAAGTATACAAATGCCAGGTTTCATTTACGATTCCCAATTCTTCCAGCGTATTGATAAGATTCGTACATCTTTTGCCAAACCGGGCATAAAAACTATCGCTTTCCACTGCAGAAGAAAATGCTACCGAACTTGCTGTTTCTGCCACAGTATAGTCACCCCATGCGCCAGCTCCGTTAATGCCGCCGGCATAGCTCATCGGAATTTCATAATACTTATCCGAGGTTCGTTCAATTCCTTCTTCGTTATAATAACTCAGCTGAATTTCATTCATGAATTCATCCGAAACCACATCACTTCCTCCAATGGAATACAATTCATAATAAGCATAATTTCCTTCCTCCATATCCTTTAACAGAGCCTTTGAAATCAAAGCTGCTTCCTCTTCAGAAAAACGGTATTCAAAACGATTTCGATACTGATCATAAAGGTTAATGTAACCTGACAAATAACGGTTACTGTCATAATTGATGCCCAATGCATATTGTTTTACACGCTCCGGCTCCATTTCCTTTGCAAGAATCTGTCCGCTTGGCATTTCCTCATTTACCGGATTTTGCATATCAATCGGCAGAGAATAATTTCGTGCAAATACACTGCCATCTTTTAAGACATACTTAAATGTAACACCGTAGCACTGTACTGTCTCATTTGCAATTCCTTCTAAGGTCTTATCTTTTTCTGCTATAATCTGTGCATGTACTGCCAAAAGCTCTGCAATTTCTTCGCCTTCATATTTCACCGGATAATCCAAATCTGCCCAAACCTCTGTTATTTCGTCCTGACTTGGCAGTTTCTTCTCTAATCCAAATACATCTGCATTCAGTGTAAATAAGAATACTGCCACTGCTGCCGCCGAAAGTCCTGACTCAATCAGAATCCGCTTTTTAAAAATACGGAAGCTTTTCTGCATCAGCATTTCCGCCATGAAATAACCAATAAAAATACATACTATAATGAAAAACAGCATGATATAAAACCGCTCATCACTGTAACGTACTGTATCAAAATAAAATAATTCTGAAATGCCTAATCCTAAGGTTGTACCACCGCAGACACCCAGTCCGATGCGAAATACCGGCTTCATAAATCCAACTGCAATCACATCTCCTGCTGTTTCCAAATGACGCTTTTTGTAGAGCTGATATGCTAAAATGAAAAGCAGAACACCTACACCCGCATAACCTGCTACCACACCGCCACCGCTGATTGTAATCGTATCCAATCTTTCCAGCATGTCATTATAGGTCGTATGTACCTGTACTTTGTTTGTCAAATAAAGAAGCGGTGACAAAACATATGTAATATCTGTTCCCCAAAGGTCACTTAAACCATAAGTAACATTCAAAATCAGCGTTTCCAGTACCATCCTGACAATTGCATATAAATAATTTGCAATAAAACAATACACCGGCATCGCCATAATGTGACTGGTCAGCATCGCTACCGCTGAGGTAAATGCCACTCCAAAAAAGGTCATTCCAAGCTGAAACAAGAATAAATACAACAATACTTCTATATTTGTCACGCCGCAGCTTACTCCTACAAACACACCGGCAATAAAGCTTATCAATTCCGGTACTGCCAAACAAATTAATGCTGATACGGTATTTGTAACGAACAATTCCAGCCTTGTTACCGGAAGTCCATGAATACCATTCGCATTTTTAGCTGTATATAAATAGGAAAATACACACATTACTGCCAATACACAGAATATAAATATCAGTAATGGCTCCGATGCCACTTCGAATACATTCCGAAGTGCATAATATTGTCTCGCCAAAGGGTTACTAATATGTAATCGCATATATTGATACAAATTAATCGGAATCATTGCTAAAAGCAATAATAACCACGCTGTCCACAACGGCCAATACAGCGTCAGATTTTTCTTAAAAATCGTCTTATTAAAACAGGATATCTTTGATTTCATAATCGACACCTCCCATTTCATAAATAAAAATTTCTTCCAAAGTCAGCGGCAGCACATCTACCACAGTTGGTTTATTCTCCATCAAATAGCTTTCCGCTTCTTTCGGATCTCCTTTTACAATCAAAGTATATACCCGTCCTGTATTAGACATATGCAATACATGGAAATGCTCCGGAAGCTTTGGCACACCATTCGGGCAGGCTACCTGTATCTTAGAAATATTGCCCTGTAAATCACTTAAGGATCGTTCTATCATGAGCTTTCCTTTGTGCATAATTCCCACATGGTCGCACACATCTTCCAATTCACGAAGATTGTGAGAAGATACCAAAACGGTCATTTCCCTCTCTGCTACCTCTGCCATCAAAATACTCCAAATCTGACGGCGCATCACCGGATCTAAACCATCTACAGGCTCATCTAAAATCAAAACGTCCGGTTTACAGCAGATTGCCAGCCAGAATGCCACCTGCTTTTGCATTCCTTTTGAAAGCCTTCTGATATTACGCTTTACATCAATCGTTGGAAAATATTCTTTTAATTTTTCAAAAAGCTTTTCATCAAAATCTGCATAAATTCCTTTATAAAAACGCTTCATTTCCAGTGTATCTGCCTGTAAAAAATAAAATAAATCATCCGGTATGCAGACTACTTTTTCCTTTATCTTCCGATTTTCATAAACCGGTTCTCCACTAATGAGAATCTCGCCCGCATCTGCCCGGTAAACTCCCATCAAATGCCGGATTAATGTAGATTTTCCAGCTCCGTTTGGACCAACCAAACCATAAATATTCCCTTTTCCAACATGCATTTCCACACCATCAAGGGCCTTAAATTTATCAAATGATTTACAAAGTCCCATTACCTGTATCATACTTTTCCACTCCCTTCTGCTGCAATATCAATCCGTTCTTTCAGCGTCTCTTTTGAAACTTCTAAATACAGCAGCTCTGTCACCAGCTCATCAAACTCCGTTATCAGCTCTTTTTCTCTGGTGCCCTGCATCGTTTTGCTTTCTGCAACGAATGTGCCTTTTCCTACAACTGTATAAATATAGCCTTCATTTTCCAGCTCTCTGTACGCCCGCTGTATCGTATTCGGGTTAATTGCAAGCTGTGATGCAAGCTCTCTTACAGAAGGAAGCTTATCTCCCGCTGCTAAAGCATTTGAGACTACCAGCTTTCGCAGTCCCTCTTTAATCTGTTCGTATATGGGCTTTGCATCCCTGTAATTTAATTGAACCAAAAGCATACCTCCCATCTATATGAAATGTACTATGTAACCGTGTAGTTACTGTGTTAATACTCTTAGTACACTTAATATAGCATGGGAGGTTCTATGATACAATAAAGATAATCTTGGGAATTTCTTAAGATTCTTTGAAGATAAATTGACTTTTCATGCTTTTGAGATATACTAAAATTAACGAGGAGGTGTACCTATGCCATTAATAAAAACAGAAACCTATACAATCGATGATATTTATGCATTGCCGGAAGGACAGCGTGCAGAACTTATAGATGGAAAGATTTATGATATGGCTCCGCCAAGTCTTAGACATCAGGAGCTTCTTTTTTCTTTAGCAAGAAAAATCGCAGATCATATCGATTCTAAAAATGGGGATTGTAAGGTAATCCTTTCTCCATTCGCTGTTTTTCTTACCAAAGATAATCAGAATTACGTGGAACCGGATATTTCTGTTATCTGCGATAAAAACAAACTGGATGAGCGCGGATGTAACGGTGCACCTGATTTTATTATTGAAATCGTTTCTCCTTCCAGCCGCCGCATGGATTATAATATCAAAAATGGAAAATATGCCGAAGCCGGAGTGCGGGAATACTGGATCGTCGATCCTGAGAAAAAACGCACTACGGTTTATCGTTACGAAGAAGATGCCGCTCCAATGCTGTTTTCTTTTGAACAGACGATTATGGTGGGGATTTATAAAGATTTGAATATTACAATTTCTGAGTTAATTGATTGATAAAATTTTCCTCTGTCAGATTGACAGAGGATATTATCATTTTTATTGATACTTAGTTAATACAATCTTCTACCGTATAAGTAAATTCATATTCAGCTGTAGGAAGCAGCATACACCCTTTGTTATTACTATAAAACTCATAAGCCGTAACATCATCCATGTTCCATTTACCTTCCAACTGATTACAAAATCCTATCACCTGTTAATTCGCATGAGAATCCTGACTTTGATATAAAACCATATTTATAACAAGACAGTCCCGTTTGTTCTACCTGTATTATTTCCTCTTTTGTATCACCGAACTTTCCTGCTGCTTTATTAGTCTTCCAACATCAAAAACGCAGCCAGATTTCCGCGTTTTCCCTTACTTGCTCTATGAGAAAACAACACATCCGGATTGCAGCAGGTACAAATATTCGTTACTGCCAGACGCTCCGGCAGCACACCTGCCTCAAGCATCACGATTTCATTTGCCTTCCACAAATCCAGCTGGAACTTTTCTTCTGACTTCTGCCATAAGATTTCACTTTCATGTCCCGGAAATGCTTCCATAAAGCTTTGCGCAACATCCCTGCTTACTTCATAGCAGTCCTGACAGATAGATGGTCCAATGGCACAGTATAAATCCTTTGGCTGACTGCCATACTCTTTCTGCATGGCTTCTATCGTCGCCTGTCCCATTTTCTGTACCGTTCCTCTCCAGCCCGAATGTGATAAACCAATTGCTTTATGGACGGGATCAACGAAATAAAGCGGTACACAGTCTGCATAAAAAGTAGACAGCACTAATCCAGGCTCATTCGTAATCAAGCCATCAATATCTCTATAATCTCTTGGATAAAGAATCCCTTTTCCTGCATCTTCCTTTGTCACTTTACGTACATTCGTGGTATGCGTCTGGTCTGTACCGACAAACTGCTTTGTCTCAACGCCAAAAATCTGCGCCATACGGCGGTAATTTTCCAAAACTGCCTCTTCCTTATCTCCACGTGTTGTGGTGAAATTCATGGTAGAAAATTCATTTTCACTGACACCGCCGCCTCTGGTTGTAAAGCAATGTTTTATCCCCATTATTTCTTCTAAAAGCTTAAAATGCAAAAGTGGAACGGAAATTCCCTGTTCCACTGTATGTTCTCTATATTCTAAAATCTGCTGATTATTTTTTAATTTCATAATTGTTCTAATCCTGCTCTCTTTGATTTATCTAATTTTTCTGCTGTTTCACAACTGCCTTTTTCATAAACAAATGCCAGCTCTTTATTTGGAATTGCTACATCACACATAAAATTACCATCATACTGCGCTTTACTGCACCCACAATTTCACCATTTTTACACATTTGTCGGATTCTGCGCGATGTAATTCCCAGTAATTTTGATGCTTCTGCACATGTAAAATACTCCATAACAGTTGGCTGCCTCCTAATTCTTATCATACCCTATAATCAAAAGCGTTTTTTACAAGCGTATATTCTTCACCGCATATTCCAACCACATCAAACCTGCATGGCATTGTCTCACTGTATCCATGCTTTACGCAATAATAAGACGCTGTCCTGCTGATAATCCGCTGTTTTTTCCAATGAACTGCCTCAAGCGGGCTTCCTGTCTGATTGCCTCTTCGGTATTTCACTTCCACAAACACAAGATATTCCCCATCTTTGGCAATGATATCAATCTCACCCATACGACAGCGAAAATTATACACTAAAATCTCATAACCCTGCTGTTCCAAATAAGCACCTGCCAGCTTCTCATATGCTGTCCCCACTGTCCGTTTATTCATAATCCCATCTTCGCTTTCAAGCGGTCCATATCATCCACAAAAACCAAAATCTCTGCCACTACATCGTAAAGTTCCGGCGGAATGGCATCTCCGATTTCCAGTTTTGACAATGTTTCTGCCAGCTTGTGATCCTGATAAAATGGTACATCGTTTTCTTTGGCTGTCTCAATAATCTTTTCTGCCACCGCACCCTTTCCGGTCGCAAGAATTTTCGGTGCCACATCTCCCGGTTCGTAAGCTATGGCAACTGCCGTTTTATTTTTTACATCTTCATCCTTTTTTAAAAATCCCCAAAAATCCGGACGTTTTCTCTGATCTGCCATAGTTTTTCCTCCCCTTTCTTAGGTTCTCACATCAAAAGAATACCGATGCAGCGTACCTGCTGTCGGAAAATCCTTTCTAAGAAAATCCTGTACAAAATCAACACTTTTTTCTTCATTTGCCACAGTAATGGTACAGTTGTATCCTTTTTGCTTTAATTTTGTTTCTAAAACCGGCAGATACTTCTGCACCAGTTCATAAGAACCGTCATCTGAAAAGTAAAAATTTGTATTTACATGCTTATGAAGCATTTTTACAGAAACATCAGTAGACCCCAAATGGTCTAAATCTAAATGTAAAAATGCAGACAGCTCCGCATCCGGATCATTTAAGTTCTTCTTATTTGTATATACATACAAATCGCCATTTGCATTCTGGCCGGACAGCTTCAATGGCAGCTGTACATAGGTATAAACCTGATTCAGCTGATTCATAAACTCCACATTTCCGCGAATATCTGCAGTTGTCTGTAAGAACTGCGGCTGTTCCAATCCTGTAGAACGCACAACCTGCTCTAACTGCTCTGTCTGCTGAAGCAATTTTTTAAATGTTTCTTTTACCTGTTCACCCTCTAAATCTTCCGGTTTTAAAAGCCACTGCTCCTGTAATAATTCTTTCAAAACAGACTGGTATTCCTCGCTGCCAAAAAGCTTCTGTGCTCCTGTAAAACCAAATTCCTGTCTGTCAGCAAACCCCTGCTGAATAATTTTTAAAAACTTCTCTACTGTTAAATCTATATTTAATACTTGTTTTGTAACAGCGGCTTCTTCGCCCTCTGCTGCTTCGCCGGATACTATTGCTTCCTCTTCCATTGCAGTATCCATCATAGTATCCACAAAAATTTCTGCTCCGTTCTCGGTTATAAACAAATTCGGATTATCTACCAACGTCGGAGTATTTTGTAACAACTTCGTAATATGTTCTAACTGTTCTCCTGTAAATACCTGCTGCAGAGTCTGATTCGAAAGCTGTGTCTGTGCACCTTCCCCTGCTCCGGTATGCCACTCAATTGTCACACCAGTTCCTTCTATTGACTGCTTTCCAAATAAAAGCTGCTCCATATCATCTGCCGCAGTCTGTGCAACCGTTTCCGGATTTAAAATCATATCTACCAACTTATGATTTAATTCTACTGACTTATCCGGATATACCTCTTCACTTCCAAGCAGTTCTAATACCTGATCTGCGGCACTATTCATTTTGCCCAAAAGCTCGTAATCACCTTTTCCATAATTTTCAAACTGTGCCGCCAACTCTGCATCTACAGGCAGTCCCAGGCGCGTCATATCAACAATGGTTTGAACAGAAGTCTGTTCATTGGCACTGACATATTTTATCATATCCAAAATACTCTGTTTACTAATCGGCATTTGCTGGTGCATCATAGCCTTCACCATCTCAAGATTTCGTTCTGTTACAGGCACTCCTGCGGATGTCAGGGCACTCATCAGAATCGGGTTACCCCCGCTTCCATTTCCCGTATACGGTTTAATCGCCAGTACATTTCCGGAATTACTCTTTACTTTAAAAAACATCGGAGTACCCACTTTTAATGGTACCTTTTCCTCTAAATGAGCAGAAATCGTCTGTCCGGTACTAAGAGAAAGCATTACTTTACTGCCTCTTACCGAAGTAACTGTACCTTCGAAGACACTTCCCTGCGTCAGTTCGCTGACCGCGGACACCAATTTCTGCATACTGGTAGCGCCCTTTAATTCTTCTGTACTGTTACTATTATTATTGCGCTGATACTGATTGACCAGATTTGAAATATGCATGTGGTGCCCTCCTAATACTTATACAAAATTTCTGTAACTATTCAGAGACAAGCTCGAAAATTCTTCAAATTTCCTATAAAACTCTTTCGATGAATCGGCGTTGGTCCCTGCTTTTTTAAAGCTTCAATGTGCTCTGCTGAACCATACCCTTTATTTGATGCAAATCCATATCCCGAAAATACACTGTCATATTCCTCCATCATGCGGTCTCTGGTAACTTTCGCAATAATACTTGCAGCGCCGATAGAAATACTTTTTGCATCTCCTTTAATAATCGGAATCTGCTTTATCTCTACGTTTGGAATTGTCACTGCATCATTTAATAATATATCGGGTTTTATCTGCAAATTACTAATAGCTTCCCGCATAGCTTCGTAAGTTGCCTGTAAAATATTAATTTCGTCAATACGCTCCGGCCCTACGATGCCAATCCCTACTGCAACGGCCTTAGCCATAATTTCATCATATAATTCTTCTCGTTTTGCCGCAGAAAGCTTTTTGGAATCATTAATGTATAAAATATCACAATCCTTTGGCAGAATCACTGCAGCAGCGGCTACCGGACCAGCCAGCGGCCCTCTTCCCACTTCATCAATACCGCAGATGTAACCCATTTCGGCATATTCTCTTTCATATTTCGAAAGCTCCCAGATACGCTGCTTTTCCTGCTCCAGCTTATCCATACGCTTTTTTGCCTGCTCCACAAGCTTTATAACACCACTTCTTGTATCAGACTCATATTCTGTAATAAATGCAGCCAGTTCTTCGTCTGCTGTATTTTTTAATTCTTCTTTGATAATTCCTATTTTCTTTGCTTCCATACTCATTGTACCTGTATCTATAAACTTCTTGTCAAAACTACATTTATCTACTCTAATTATTAAATCTTTCACGATTATTACTGCGGAAATTCCAGCGTAATCTTACCAAGCTTGCCGCTTCTAAACTCATCAATCAACAGTGCCGCCGCCTTGCTGTAATCCAGCTCATTTCCTTTTGAAATACATTTGCGGTTTTCTGCAATCTCTTCCAAAATCTTTACCGGCTCCCCTGCTTCATCTACACTGTAGCGTTCTGCCAGTACACCCGGATAATAGGTTACTAAAATCTTTATCAGCTCAATCGATAATTCATCGATATTTAAAATTTCATCCTTAATCGCTCCAATCAGTGCCAGACGAAGTCCCACCATCTGATCCTCAAACTTCGGCCACAAAATTCCCGGTGTATCCAAAAGCTCTACATTCTGATTTAATCGAATCCACTGCTTTCCCTTTGTAACGCCTGGTTTATTACCGGTTTTAGCACATGCCTTTCCCGCATAGGAATTAATAAAGGTAGACTTCCCTACGTTTGGAATTCCTACTACCATTGCACGAACCGGTCGGTTTTTAATGCCTCGTTTGCGGTCACGCTCAATTTTCTCTTTACAGGCATCCATCACCACATTTGTCACTGTCTTCATGCCTACTTTTGAGCGTGCGTCTAACTGTACTACAAAGTAGCCAAGCCCTTTAAAATAAGAAGCCCATTCCTGATTTCTTGCTTCATCTGATAAATCAGATTTATTCATAATAATCAGTCTTGCCTTATTCTTGCCCAACTCATCAATATCCGGATTACGGCTGCTAAGCGGAATTCTTGCATCCACTAATTCAATCACTAAATCTATTAACTTAATATCTTCCTGCATCTGACGCTTTGCTTTTGTCATATGCCCTGGATACCACTGAAAATGCATATTTCTACCTTCTTTCTCTTTTATAAAAATTGTCTTGGCTCTGAATCATTACAAAAATTCAAAGTCACTCCATGACACAATTCGAAACCACACCTTACCTATGATATGTTCCTTTCTCACATTACCAATATTAGCAAAACGGCTGTCTTCACTGTTATTACGGTTATCACCCAAAACAAAATACTCGTCTTCTTTTAAGGTAATCGGTTCCATCGCTATACCCGGTTCTTCAATCGACGGCACACTGACTGCCTCATCAAAAACCTCACCATTCACATATACGATACCCTGAACAATCTGTACCGTATCTCCCGGCACGCCAATCACTCTTTTTACATACAAATGTGACTTTTCATTTCCATTTGGTCTGAAAACAATAATATCATTCGGCTCCGGATCGGAAACCGCATATACAAAGCGGTTTACTAAAATACTATCACCATTATAGATTGTCTCTGCCATCGACTGTCCTACTGCACTGGTCCGCAGACCAATAAAATAAACAAATGTAAATGCCAATAAAATCGTAAGTGCAATCTCTAATACCCAGGTCAGCACTTCCTTCATGATTTTTATATTATTTTTTCGCTTTTGTCTCCTAAAACTCAATCCGCCTCTGCGTTTTCTCATCTTTCCGTTACTAAACCTCGCAATCTGCTGCCATATGCCAACAGCTTTATCTTACTGAATAATTACACTTTATCATATCAAAAAAATGTACGCAACTAAAAAAGCCATGCAATGTATACACTGCACGGCTTTTGTTTTTCTGAACTCTTAAATTATTTCACTAATTCTTTAACCTTAGCTGCTTTACCAACACGGTCTCTTAAGTAGAATAATTTAGCACGTCTTACTTTACCACGACGAACTACTTCAATTTTTTCTACGTTTGGTGAATGTAATGGCCAAGTCTTTTCTACACCTACACCGTTAGAAAGTTTTCTAACTGTAAATGTTTCACGGTTGCTTCCGCCCTGTCTCTTTAATACAACACCTTCGAAAACCTGAATTCTTTCACGGTTACCTTCTTTGATTTTACCGTAAACTTTTACAGTATCACCAACACGGAATTCTGGTACTTCTGCTTTTAACTGTTCAGCTTCAATGCTCTTAATAATTTCATTTGCGTTCATTTCTTGTGACCTCCTATTATTTTGATGTTCTTAATACCCTCAAGCGGTAACAGAGGACCATCGCTTTTACTCACAACTTCTACATTCTATCACAACTGTTTTCAGTTGTAAAGCATTTTTTTATTTTTCCATCCAATATACCTTAGTCTTCGCAAAGCATAATCCCATAGACTCCTGTAGGCTCATAGATGCTTCATTGCCTTCCATAACCTGCCCATATGGAACATGCCCTAATTCTAATACCTGATTAATCATGTATGTCTCTAATGCTTTCCCTATCTTTCTTCGCCGATATTCCGGAAAGACCTGTAAAATGCCAATACTGCCCTCTGTATGCGTACCTATAAAGCCTGCTAACTGACCTTCACAGAAAGCTCCATATAAACAGCCCTTTTCAAGACGTTCTCTGATATACGCTTCGCCATCCGGACCTTCATACTGGCTTAAGGCAGACTCCAAATGCTCTAAATTAAGCTTTCGAATCTGAATGAGCTGATCTGCATTCTTTGTATTCATACTATAAAGCCCTGTAATTGGAAGCTTTTCTTTTCTGGTATATGCCGCCTGACAGCAGGCTGTTATCTTTGATAATCCAAGTATTTCCCCTGCGCTTTTTCGCATATACTCCTGATGCAGAACGAGACACTCTGCGCCGTCATGCAGCATACCATGCTCTTTGATTTTTTCCAATCCAATACGTCCGGATTCTTTATCTGATGTAGTATGAAAATAAATTCCGCTGGCTGTATCATAAAGACATATTGTATTTTCATCCTGATAAACCAATTCTGCCTGCCCTCTGGCGATCAGTTCTGTCATATCCACATGCAGAAGCTTCTGTTTTTTCATCCGCTGGCTGCATTTTTCTAATTCCATATATTTTGCATACAAATCCGGACGGCGTTCTTTGGTGCGTGCAATCGAAGCCTCTCTGCGCCAGCTTCGGATATTTTTCTGATTACCTGATAAAAGCACCTGCGGCACTGCCTTGCCCATCCATACCTCCGGACGGCTGTACTGCGGGTATTCCAGCAAATTTCCCTCAAAAGATTCTGTAGAACCGGATTCTTCATTGGTCAATACCCCCGGCACCATGCGGGAAATCGCATCCACCATCACCATTGCCGGCAATTCACCGCCGGTAAGTACATAATCGCCAATGGACATATAATCCGTAACAATTTCCTCAAGCACACGCTCGTCGATTCCCTCATAATGGCCACAAAGCAGTACTAAATCCTCTTCTAAAGCAAATTCCTTTGCCATCGGCTGGGTAAAGGTCTGTCCCTGTGGAGTCAGATAAATGGTTC
>CAYYZV010000024.1:0-18482 GCA_964476275.1 uncultured Roseburia sp. | reverse complement strand
ATTCTTCATTTTCAAAGAACCAGGCAATTGTTTTTCTGATACCTTCTTTGAACATGGTTTCCGGTTCCCAGCCGATTTCAGCTTTAATCTTATCCGGTGCAATCGCATAACGTCTGTCATGACCTTTTCTGTCTTCCACATAAGTAATTAAATCTGTACTGACAAGTTCTCTTCTTGGGTCTCCTTCCGGAAGCATTTCCTGTAAGGTTTCAATAATAATATTGATAATTTCGATGTTCTGCTTTTCGTTATGTCCGCCGATATTGTAAGTTTCACCAAGACGGCCATTTTCCTGAACCATGTCAATTCCCTTCGCATGGTCATCTACGTATAACCAGTCACGGACATTCTTTCCATCCCCATATACCGGAAGCTTTTTGCCCTGTAATGCATTGTTAATAATCAATGGAATCAGTTTTTCCGGGAACTGGTATGGTCCGTAGTTATTGGAACAGTTTGTAATATTCGCCGGGAATTTATATGTATCCACATAAGCTTTTACAAGCATGTCCGAACTTGCCTTGCTTGCAGAATATGGACTGTGTGGATCATATGGTGTTGTTTCATAGAAGAACGCATTTGGATCATCCGGTAAAGAACCATACACTTCATCCGTTGAAACATGTAAAAATTTCTTTCCTTCTTTAAATGTGCCATCCGGCAATTCCCATGCTGCCTTTGCACAGTTTAACATAACTGCTGTACCGAGTACATTTGTTTTTACAAATACTTCCGGGTTTCTGATACTTCTGTCCACATGGCTTTCTGCCGCAAAATGTACCACACGGTCAATCTCGTTTTCTGCGAAGATTTTCTCAATAGCTTCTTTATCTGTGATATCAGCTTTTATAAATGTGTAATTTTCTCTATCTTCGACATCCTTTAAATTTTCTAAATTACCTGCATAGGTCAATGCATCTACGTTGATAATTCTGATTTCATTGTCATATTTGCGGAACATGTAATGAATGTAGTTTGATCCAATAAATCCAGCTCCACCTGTTACTAAATATGTTCTCATAATGAACCTCCTAAAATATATAATCACTTTATTATAGTGCAACTTCGTTGCCTGCAAAAATCCATTTAAATTTGCCTTCAGCAACAGGATTTTTGCACTCCTGAATCATATTCTCACAGTCTGTGCAGTAAATGCACAGACCCACTGAACGATTACATTATATCACTCTTCGTGCTTATTTACAACCAATACCCGCTACACCCTGTCAATACGGTAATCCATGTGTTTCTTTGAAAAATTTGGATTGTAATATGGATCGCCGTACTCAAAAATATCTTTCCATTTCTCCAGCATATAAGACGACTCTTTTTCTAACCGCGCCTGCTTCTTAGGTGTATCTTCTTTTCCACGGGATTTTGACTCATGATGATATGCTATTGCATATGGTGTATACACAATTCGGTATCCTGCTGCACCCATTTTCAGGCACAAATCGATATCATTATAGGCAACTGTCAATTCTTCTTCCAAACCGCCCACTTCGTCAAACACACGTTTCTTTACCAGCATACAGGCCGCTGTCACCGCACTGTAATCTACCTGTAAATTTGCCCTGTGCATATAGCCATGATACTTGCTGTCCATTCCTACAAACATGCTGTTAGCTATCCCGCCAAGACCGATCCCCACACCTGCATGCTGAATGGTTCCGTCCGGATATAAAAGCTTACAGCCTGCTGCTGCCACATCTTCCCGCTGGCAGTGTCCTAACATTTCTTCCATCCAGTCTTCTGTTATAATCTCTATATCATTATTCAGCAGTAAAAGGTAAGTTCCCTTGGCAAAGCCTGCACCATAATTATTAATTACAGAATAGTTAAATCCACCTTTAGAAATGTTTTCCCATGTCACAACACAGATGCGGTTTCCGTTTGACATTCTGCCCTCTGCCGGAAGATCTGCCGAATATTTCTGCCCTGTTAGTTCTTCATAGTAAGCAAATGTCTCTTTTTCTGTACTATTATTTTCTACAATAATAATCTCATAATTTTTATAAGTACTCTTCTCTACGGAAGCAAGACATTTTTTCAGCATTTCTGCCTGATCTTTATTCGGAATAATAATAGATATTAATTCTTCCTGCTTTAATTTATATTTTACACGATAAAAGCCAAGGTTTCTGGTAAAAGAAACCTCGCCTTCTAATCCCTTTGCTTTCAAATGGTCTTCAATTGCCAGCTTTCCTGCCTCATAAGCATACATTTTACTAGCCGGATTCTCTGCCGTAGAGCCAGCTGAAGTTCTCCAATGATACAGCACCCGCGGAACATGTGCCACAGCCTTTGCCGCATCGGTACAGCGAAAAATAAAATCAAAATCCTGCGCACCATTATATTTGCTCTCAAAACCGCCCACTTTCTCTACAATTTCCCGTCTTACGGTAAATAAATGGGTAATATAATTATTCGTTCTCAGTAAATCTATATTGTAATCCGGTTTAAAATGAGGATCAAAATGCTCTTTTAAATCTTCCGATATTTTATCCTCATCTGAATATACCGCTTCTACAATACCTTCACATTTCTTCCACTTTACAAGCGAAGCTTTTCCTTCTGCCGCCTTCGCTGCCACAAGTGTCTCATACAACGCTTCCGGCGACAATAAATCATCATGATCTAAAAGGCTAATCCATTCTCCCTCTGCCATTTCAAAAGCTTTATTGGTATTCTCAGCAATCCCCAGATTCTCCTGTAAATGACGATAGCGAATCCGTGTTTCTCCCTCATAATACTTCTCTATCACAGCTTTTAACTTCTCATCGGGGCTTCCATCCGCAAGACACAGCTGCCAGTTCGGATATGTCTGGTTTCTGACAGAATCTATCATTTCCCTCAAATATCCTTCCGGCGTATTATACAAAGGAACACAGATACTAACCAAAGGATGGTTTGTCCAGGTCTTTACATCTTCTTTCTGCGCCATTATCTGCGGTTCTGTTATTTTATGCTTTTGATACCATTTATCATAGGATACTTTCTGTGAACGCAGTTTTTCCACTGCGCGAATATATAATTCCCGAAATCCATATTCCTTAAAACACGCGATTCCTTTTTGTATCATATATTTATTAATTCTCATTTAAATATTCCTTTAATGCATCCTCCCAGTGTGCCATACGGTAATCGCTGGTCAGCTTTAACATATAATTATCTAAAATTGAAAATGCCGGTCTTTTTGCGGATGCCGGATTCATCTGGGCATACTGTTCACTTGTCACGTGATTTACTTTTGTATTTTTTCCTGTCAAACGGAAAATCTCCTCTGTAAATGCTGCCCAGTTTGTGTCACCTTCACAGGTTGCATGGAATGTACCATAATTTTCTGTACCTTCTAAATGACGGATCATTCCCGCCAATTCCTTTGCACTGGTTGGCGTTCCTAACTGATCACATACTACATTCACCTGTTCATAGCTCTCCGAAAGACGAAGCATTGTCTTTACAAAATTCTTTCCGTCTCCATAAAGCCATGCCGTACGACAGATAAAATATTTCTTTGCAAATTCTTTTACAAACCTTTCACCTTCCAGCTTGGTCTTGCCATATGCACTTACAGGATTTGGTTCGTCGAACTCTGTGTAAGGAACCGTTCCATTTCCCTCAAATACATAATCTGTTGAAACGTGAACCAGCTTTGCATCTACTGCACTCGCTGCAATACTTAAATTTCTTGGCCCAATTGCATTAATCTGATATGCCAAATCCCACTGCTGCTCGCATGCATCTACATTTGTATGTGCTGCACAGTTAATAATAACATCCGGCTTTTCTGCAAGTACCAATGCCATTACCTGCTCTATTTTTGTAATATCAAGCGCTGTAATTCCTTCACCTTCTGCTACATCTGTATTTATAAATGTTACACCATCCTGTTCATAAGCCTTGCGGATTGCCCGTCCTAACTGCCCATTACAGCCTGTTACCAAAATTTTTTTCATCCTATTTTCCTTTCACACAACTATCTTTATTCTCCTAAGCCATTCTCAATCACTGCGACCATTGCTTTTAATGCTTCCTCTTCATCTTCTCCGTCACAGACTAATTCTATCTCATATCCTGATTTGATACAGGCTCCCAGTACACTCAATACACTTTTTGCATTGGCAACTTCATTTCCATAACGAAACATTACTTTACATGGAAATTTTATTGCTTCACTGCAAAGTACTCCTGCTGGTCTCAAATGCAATCCCGTCGGATTCTTTATGACCACTTTTTGACTTATCATAGTTTAAATTACCCCTTATAACATTGTTTTTGTAATCAAATCAGCCAATTTTCTTGCTTCTGCTTCAATCACAGTCTGATCCTTTCCTTCAATCATAACACGAACCAATGGTTCTGTACCGGATGGACGAATCAATACGCGTCCTTCTCCATTAAACTGTGCTTCTAATGCCGCAATTGCCTCTGCAATTTCCGGATATGCCATATAATCATGCTTTTTGTGATTTGGAACTTTTGCGTTTACCAATGCCTGTGGTAAAACTTCCATGACCGCAGCCAATTCAGACAACGATTTCTTTGTTTCTGCCATAACACGAAGTAAATTCAAAGCACTCAGCAATCCATCACCTGTTGTATTATCATCCAGGAAAATAACGTGTCCGGACTGTTCTCCGCCCAAATTATATCCATTTTCCATCATATTCTCAAGTACATAACGGTCGCCAACCTTGGTTTTCTCTAATTTAAGACCTTCTCTTTCTGCCATCAATGTAAGACCCAGGTTAGACATTACCGTTACTACTATCGTATCATTCTTTAAAGTGCCCTTTTCTTTCATATGCAGACCGCAGATCGCCATAATCTGATCACCATCTACTAATTCACCATTCTCATCTACAGCCAGCATACGGTCCGCATCACCGTCAAATGCCAGACCTATCTGTGCCTTTTCATATACTACTCTGGCTTTTAATTCATCCATATGGGTAGAACCGCAGTTCGCATTAATATTTGTCCCATCCGGTTCTGTATGAATAGCTACCAAATCTGCACCTAATTCCTGTAATGTTTTTACAGAAGTGTAGTATGATGCACCTTCTGCGCAGTCAATTACAATCTTCATTCCTGTCAAATCTACCGGTACACACTTTTTCATAAATTTTACATACTTTTCTACTAAATCAAAACGATATTCAATTTTTCCCACACCAGAACCGATTGGCAGTACTACGTCTTCCATATCGTTATTAATCAGTTCTTCAATTTCATCCTCTAAGGCATCAGATAATTTATATCCATTCCCATTAAAAAACTTAATTCCATTAAATTCCATTGGATTGTGAGACGCCGAAATCACAACTCCGGCATCTACCTTATACTTTCTTGTAAGATAAGCAATCGCCGGTGTAGGCATAACACCAACAAAAATTGCGTTTGCACCTACCGAACAAATTCCTGCCATTAATGCACTTGCCAGCATTCCTCCTGAAATTCTTGTATCACATCCTACAATAATAGTAGCCTGATGATCTTGCTCCTTTGTTAATACATAAGCACCTGCCTGCCCTAATTTTGTTGCCAGCTCAATTGTTAATTCTGCACCTGCAATACCACGAACACCATCTGTCCCAAACATTCTTGCCATAATTTTTAGTCCTCTTTCCTGATTCTTCATTCTTCATTCTTTATTATTCTTTCTATTCCGCATTAGTCTCACTTGCTCCGGTATTTGCTTCCGAATTTGCTTCCGAATCTGCTTTCTTAAAAGTTTCTGCATTCTCTGCTCCGGTCTGCACAGAGTCTTCTGTTTTCTCTGTACTTTCCGACCCTTCTGTGTTTCCGCCGTCATTTTCTGTATTTTCAGACTCCGATTCTTCCGCCACATGCGTAATCTCTATTTCTGTGAGCACTGATTCTGCCTTATAAATCTGTTCATCCAAATCAAAGGAAACTGCCACCATATGCGTTCCTTCCTGTAAATTTTCTATATGGACTGTTCCTTTAATATCAGCCGCGTTCAATTCTTCATGTGCTGATTTTCCTGCATTCACTTCCAACAACACATATTTTTCCTTATAAGACAACTGGTAACCGGAACGAAGTCCGTTTGCAGTAATATTGCTGACCGGTATTTTATATTCTTTTGTTTCGATCGGTTCAATTTCTGCTGTCACATTAACTTTTGCATCGGAGCTAATGACCAAAGATACCCCTTTCTCTAAATAAGTAGAAATATCTATCGTCTTTTCTATACTTGATGTTGCGCCTGACAAATCCAAAACTTCTGCCGGTATTTTGATTTTATCCAGCATATTCAAGGTAGCTGCATCTCCCTTTACTCTCACAACCTGCGGCTTAGACACCACACTTACCAAATGATAGCCTTCAGCCGGAGTTCCCTTCACTGTAAATTCTAATGGCACATCCTTTGTATTCAATATCTGTGCATTGATTCGAACCGTATCAACACTCTTTATCAGCTTTGTTGTATCAATTACTTCACCATTCATATCATAAAAAACCGGAACTACATTATCCGTAATATCTGTAGACATTCCATCCACATTTATGGTTGCAATTACACTTTCAATCGAATTTATAACGGAAGCCGGACCGGAAACCTGCACAACATTTGCATTTTCAATCTCTACATTTCCCAATGCACAGCCATCCGCCACCATTCCTGATGTATTCGCTTTAATCTGGAACTGCTGTTTTCCTAAATCTTCCAAAGCCACATCCAGATACAACTGCTTTGTCTCTATTGTAATCTGATTCGCATTTCGAACTGCTGAAACAGACACCGGCACACGATAACCGCCATTATTCTTTGCTTCTATTTTCTCCATGTCTGCCACTGCCTGAAAATCAGAACTGGAAATACCATCCCACACACTGCGTTTTGTAGTATAGAAAAAAGTAACTGTATTACTTTCATTCAATACATCCATGTATTTGCCCATATCCGTAATATAATCCTGATTCTTCATAGAGACACTCACGGTCATAGATTTACGTACCATTGGATCTTCTGTATTCACTACTACCATCCATAAAGCAGCAGACAAAAAAAGCGCCAATAATTTGAGGCCAATATTATTCGTTAGTTTCCTGCTTGGTTTCTTTAGCATCTTTTAGCCTCCTTTTCAATAATTCCCATGTAGATACTTCCACTTCTCTCTTTTGAAGAAATGCAAGTTTATTTTTAAGGAAATCCGCATCTACATTACGGTACAATTCTCCACCCATGGCAATGGATACTTTTCCTGTTTCCTCTGATACAACAATCGTCATCGAATCACTGGCTTCACTGATTCCTAATGCAGCTCGATGTCTCGTTCCCAAATCCTTACTTAAATTCATAGAATCTGATAGCGGAAGATAACAGGTCGCAGAAACCACTCTGTCTCCACGCACAATAACTGCACCATCGTGTAATGGCGTATTTTTTTCGAAAATATTAATCAATAGCTGACTGGTTATAATGGCATCTACTGCGATACCGGTTCTTTCATATTCCGTCAAGACCATTTCATCTTCTATTACAATCAAAGCGCCGGTTTTTACTTTTCCCATCTCGAAGCAGGCGCGTACCAGTTCTGTGATCGTTTTATCCGAAAACTTTCCGGTACTTTTGTTTCCTTCAAAGGTAAAAAGCTTTGATAAAATATTATGACGTCCCAGACTTTCTAATGCTTTTCGCATTTCCGGCTGGAAAATAACTGCAATTGCAATTGCTGCCACACCTATTGTTTTCTCTGCCAGCCAGATAATCGTATTCATCTGGAAAATTGCAGCCAGCATAATAAATATCAAAATAACCAAAACTCCACGCAGCAGAGTCCATGCTCTGGTATTCTTAATCCACACCAGCATGTAATAGAACATTACTGCGATAATTACAATCTCAACAATGTCTGTTACTGATATTGCTTGCGGTAAATCCGCAATAGTTGTTATTTTTTCCCATATCTCTTGTATTGTCAGTCCCATATCCTGCACAGTTGTCACTTCCTTTAATTTAATAAATCTTCGTCAATGTCCATTTCTTCTGCGAACTGTTTCTTTGTTAATCGCTCTTTTTCTTCTTTTTTATTTTGGTGAAAATGCTTCACTTGTTTATCCGACCCCGCAATCACTGACTTTGGAACCGCTTTTACATAATAATAATACTCATCATCTTCAAATTGCAGACGTTCTGTTCTCGTATAATCCACATTAAAAAACAAAAACTGCAGTACCAGTGCAAGTGCGGCTGAAACAACACCGCCAACAACAACACCCACTACTTTCCCTGAAATCCCCAACAGCAAATAACCCGAAATCAATCCTATTGTCTCAAATAAAATACCTGCAATCCATGCAATTGTCCATGCATTGTCTATCTCCATTCTTCGAATCACATATACAATAATAGCCGCTACTGCAAAAATTGCTGTTACAAGAAACATTTCTTTATTCATTACTAACTGATTTAGTGCAATTGTAATTCTGGACGCTGCATTGCTGGCGGCATCCGACTTACTGCTTAAGGCCATTTCATTTTCATGTACACCTTTTAAGAAAAAGTAAATGACTGAACCACAAACTACAGAAATAACAGAATAAATTTCTCCCAATAATCCGGAACCTACCGGAACAATATATGGAATTCCCAATTTAAAACAAACCGGCAATAATACTGCATTATAACCATATCTTGGTGCAAATCTAAAATACACCAGATAAATAAATGCAAAAATCAAAAGACCTACCACGCACACTTCCATAGAAAGTGCATACAAATCCAGTAAAATCACAACTGCAGCAATTCCGATTGTAGCATTAATCGGCAAAACCGCACAAATTGCTGATAAAATAATAGCTATTGGTACAGAACTAATCATCTTCATATAACCAATATTTCCATTTATGTTCAAAAAAGCTGCAAAAGCTAATATGAAACGAAACAATGGTGTAATATATGCTTCGTATTTCCCATAAATTCGAACTAATTTTTCTTTTAACTCAAGCAAAGCTACCATAAACTTTCTCCCATTTTTCTTTATTCCCAGTCTTTCTGCGACGGAGTTTTTAGCTTCTCTTCTCTTTCGTAGACTTTATTAATATCTTTCAGATTTTTATAATAATTTTTCACTCTTTTACGTCCTTTGATATATCGAATTCGATAAACCATATAGGTCGCCGTCAAATAAATAACCATAAAAATGCCATATAACACCAAAACTGTTATCATAAAATCTTTTATGTATGCACCACTAAGCATTTTAAACAGTTTTTCTGTGTCATACATCACCCACATGCCGCACAAAAGCACAAATGCTATCGTGCCTGCTGCAAATCCATGCAGAAGCTGCAGCGAAATATAATCCGTTTTGGCATACTGTATCATCGGTTTGCAGGTCTGCCCTTCATTTTTATCAAACATAGCCATTTTTACCATTGGCCTTAAACGTTCTTCATTAATCATGAAAAAACCTCTTTTCCAACACAATTATACATTTTATTATATCATATACGTATAGATTTTCAAATTAATTTTCCTTGAAGGATAAAATAAAAAGAATGTGCAAAACACATTCTTTTTCACTCACAATATTATGACAGGAAACGCATTTTATTTCCGTCCTTTAATGCTTTTCGTTCCGAAGCTTCTGATGTCGCCGGACGACCAATGGTTGCCGTTAAATTGTTTGCCATTTTATTTTTGCACTTTTTACAAAATCGACCGCTGCAAATCGGCGTACCACATTTTTCGCAGGTAATTCCATCTGCATCTGGTTCTGATAAAACAAGACGATCTTCACGAATCCATTGCTTAATCTGCTTAATAGAAACCTCTGTAACTTCTGCAACCTCTTTGACTGATACATGTGGATTTTCACGAATATATTCTTTTACTTTTGTAAACTTCTCCTCTAATGCATTTTTGCAATTCTGACAAAGCACAGGGCCTCCAATATGTTGAAACAATCTATTACAACCCTTGCAATTCCTTATCTCCATTCCATCGTCCTCCTGATTCTAACAGCCTTCACCAATACATATGCACAAAACATATACTTCTGCCACCCCTGCCTTCACCAACACTTCTGCTGCCGCATCCGCTGTTGCTCCTGTGGTGTAAATGTCATCGACTAGTAATATCTTACTATATTTTACTATATTTGTTTTAACTTGGAAAGCCCCTTTTAAATTATCTTTTCTCTGTCGGTCATTCAACTCTTTCTGAGGTGTCGTATTTCGAACACGCTTTATCAAATTCTTTTCAACCGGAATACCCATCTGCCTTCCCAGACACTTTGCAAAAATCTCCGCCTGATTGTATCCCCGCTTCCGCTGCTTCCCTGCATACAGCGGTATTGGCACAATTGCCTCTATATCTCGATAAATCACCCATTTCCCATAGGCCTCTTTCGCCTTCTTTGCATAAAATTCTGCATATTCCCGCCTATTAGAATATTTAAAACGATACATAGACAATTTCATTTCTTTCTCATAAGAAAAAACAGCCTTCCCCTGTACATATGTGTGCCTTTTCCGGCTGCAGTCACCGCAAAATTCCTGCCGTTCATTCTCCAGCTGTTTTCCACATTTTTTACAAAACGGTTCTTTGATGTAAGACACCTTTTTTTCACAATCCCGGCAAACACTCCTGCCATAAGATATGACTTTGTCACACAATGGGCATCTCCGCGGAAAAAAAACACTTAATACCAGTTCCTTTGCTATTCCGCCTTTTTCCTTATAAAATTCTCCTGCTCTGCTTCTTTTCATGGATTCCTTTCCAAAATCTTTCCCCTTATCCATGACATCACTTTTTTATTTTATCATATTTCTATTCAAATACAAAAATTTTCTTATTTTCTTTTTCTTTTTTGTTGACAATACATCAATATATGTTTATAATTTCTCCAATGAAAGCATTAACGCTTTAAAGTCCTAAAGAGAGGTAAGAAAAAATGACTACGAAAAAAGTATTTTCACTCCTGCTTACAGCAGCAATGACACTTTCCCTGGCAGCTTGCGGTTCTTCTGACAGCTCAACAGATCAGTCTACCGAAAATGATTCTGCAAAAAATAATTCTACTGAAACAGCTCAAGTTTATAATGTTGGTATTTTACAGCAGTTAGAACATCCTGCATTAGACTCTGCCACAAAAGGCTTTCAGGATGCATTAAAAGAACTTCTTGGAGAAGAAAACGTAGTTTTCGATTTGCAGAATGCCCAAAATGAACAGGCAAACTGTGCAACAATTGCAAACACTTTTGTTTCTAACGAATACGACTTAATCCTTGCAAACGCTACAACGGCTTTACAAAGCTGTGCTGCAGCAACAAGTTCCATTCCGATTCTTGGCACTTCTATTACAGATTATGCTACTGCTTTAGAAATCGATGACTGGTCCGGAACAACGGGAAGAAATATTTCCGGTACTTCTGACTTAGCACCACTTGACCAGCAGGAAGACCTGTTATTAGAGCTTTTCCCTGATGCGAAAACCGTCGGCATTCTCTACTGTTCCGCAGAACCTAACTCTAAATATCAGGCAACAAAATTTGAAGAATACTTAGCCGAAGATGGTATCGCATACAAAGAATATACTGCTGCAGATTCTAATGACCTTGCTTCTGTAGTACAGAGTGCAGTAAGCGAAGTAGATGTTATCTACGTTCCAACAGATAATACAGTAGCCGGAAACACAGAGGTTATTGCCAACATCGTTGTACCAGCAGGCATTCCTGTTATTGCCGGTGAAGAAGGCATCTGCTCCGGCTGTGGTGTTGCAACTCTTTCTATCAGCTACTACGACATCGGCTACAAGGCTGGAGAAATGGCATATGATATTCTTGTAAATGGCGCCGATATTACAACCATGGAAGTAGAATATGCTCCACAGGTTACAAAAAAATACAACGCTTCTATTTGTGAACAGTTACAGGTTACACCACCGGAAGGTTATGTAGTAATTGAATAATGAAACTTATATTATTAACAGAATCTCTCAGGCAACTGGGAGATTTTGTACACCTTAACTTAAATATTTAGATTATAAAAAACAAAGGACAGATATTCTTATGATGTTTATGACAAGTTACCTCGTTTCATTAAACCCTATGGCACTCTTCCGCTCTTTGCCGGGTGCTTTTACGCAGGGAATGATTTGGGGATTATTAGCCTTGGGTGTCTATATCACCTACCGGCTTTTAGATTTTGCAGATTTAACAGTAGACGGCTCTTTTGCAACTGGTGCCGCAGTTGCCGTTATGCTGATTCGCAGCGGCATGAACCCTTGGTTCGCATTGCTTTTTGCATTTGCGGCAGGTATGCTTGCCGGACTTATAACCGGTTTATTACACACGGCATTGGGGATTCCCGGTATTCTGGCGAGTATCCTCACTCAGATTTCTTTGTACTCGATTAACTTAAATATTATGGGCTGCTCCAACCAGGCAGTCAGCGTAGATAAATACAATTTAATTGTTTCACTCCGATATCTGACAGATTCTTCTGCCAGCCGTACCAGACTGTTTATTACCTGTATCGCCTTCTGTCTGGTAATTGTCGGTATTTTATACTGGTATTTTGGAACAGAGCAGGGACAGGCAATCCGTGCTACCGGCTGCAATCAGCAAATGGCACGAGCACAGGGCATCAATACCAATTTCCATACCGTTCTGGCACTTATGATTTCAAATGGTATTTTCGGTCTTTCCGGCGCACTCTTTGCTCAGTATCAGGGAGCTGCTGATGTCAATATGGGACGTGGCGCGATTGTTATCGGTCTGGCAGCTGTTATCATCGGTGAGGTTTTATTTGGAAAACTCTGCGCCGGCAAAAAGATTTCCTTTGCATATACGCTGCTTTCTGTTATCGTTGGCGCAATTATCTATTATGTAGTTATCAGTGTTGTTTTATGGCTGAAACTGCCATCCGATGACTTAAAGCTTTTCTCTGCAATTGTAGTTGCAGTTTTCCTTTCAGCACCGCATCTGAAAGCAAAGCGTATTCGGAAAGGAGGAAAAGCATAATGGCCGAGATGTTAAAAATTGAAAATGTACACAAAACTTTTAATGCTGGAACGATTAATGAAAAAGTTGCATTAGCAGGCGTAAATCTGACCTTAGAAGAAGGCGATTTCGTTACCGTTATCGGTGGAAATGGTGCAGGCAAATCGACTACATTAAACGCAGTTGCCGGTGTGTGGCCGATTGATTCCGGAAAAATTTATATTGGCGGTGATGATGTCACCAACCTTTCTGAATACAAACGAGCAAGCTATTTAGGCCGCGTATTCCAAGACCCAATGACTGGAACTGCTGCTACTATGTCTATTTTAGAAAACATGGCAATCGCTGCAAGACGAGGAAAAAAGCGTGGTCTTTCCTGGGGCGTTACCAAAGAGGAACAAGAAACTTACCGCAGCTTATTGAAAACTCTGGATTTAGGCTTAGAAGACCGCCTCACCTCAAAAGTGGGCCTTTTATCCGGCGGACAGCGCCAGGCAATTACGCTTTTAATGGCTTCTATCCAAAAACCAAAGTTATTATTATTAGATGAACATACTGCTGCCCTAGACCCAAAGACAGCAGCAAAGGTTCTTGAAATTTCTGATCGTATCATTGCAGACAATCATTTAACTGCCATGATGGTAACACACAATATGAAGGATGCCATCGCACATGGCAACCGTCTTATCATGATGCATGAGGGCAAAATTATTTTAAATATCACAGGTGAAGAAAAGAAACGTCTGACAGTCGAAGACTTACTTCACCAATTTGAAAAAGTCAGCGGTGAACAATTTGCCAGCGATAAAGCATTATTATCGTAAAAATACTTCGTTCAAAAAAAGAATGCAGTCTCAAAAATTGGGACTGCACTTTTTATTTAAAACTTCTTCTCTAACCCGTTCTCCTCCTTCAACCGATTACACAGCCCACTATACCGCTTCTGCTGTGATATATTTCCTATCATCTGACAAAATGTAGTATCATTTCCCACTAACGTTACACATTTACGCGCTCTAGTGACTGCCGTATACAGTAAGTTACGATTCATTAACATAGACGGGCCACTAAGAAGCGGGATAACTACAGCCGGATATTCACTTCCCTGTGATTTATGAATTGTAATAGCATAAGCCAGTTCCAGTTCATCTAACAGTTTGAACGAATACTCTACCCTGCGACCCTCATCAAATTCTACTGTCATCGTCTCTGCAAAATCATTAATTTCGCGGATAATACCCATGTCTCCATTAAAAATCCCCATTCCTTTATCAATGCAAAGACCAAACCGGCTCCTAATTTCCCATTCCAGCTGATAATTATTCTTTGTCTGCATAACCTTATCACCTTCCCGAAATAAGGTATCACCATGCTCCTTTTCCCGTTTCCCTGACTCCGGTGGATTTAAGTATCGCTGCAAAATACCATTCAAACGCTCAACCCCCAAAAGTCCTTTTCTCATAGGGGTCAAGACCTGAATATCATACTCCGATGCGTCAACAAACTTTGGAAGCTTTTGTTTGATGAGCTGTAAGGTTACATTAATAATCGTATCTGCATCATAGCGTTTCAGGAAGAAAAAATCCATGCTCTTATTGTCTAAAATCACTTCTTCTCCACGATTAATTTTATGTGCATTTACAATAATATCACTGGTGGATGCCTGCCTAAAAATCTTTGTTAATTTCACTACATTACATACTTCTGACTCAATGATATCTTTTAAGACACATCCAGGTCCTACACTTGGAAGCTGATTCACATCACCCACTAAAATCAGTCTGGTTCCGGCAGGAACTGCTTTTAAGAGTGCATGCATTAACGAAATATCCACCATTGACATTTCATCCACAATAATTACATCTGTTTCAAGCGGATTCGTTTCATTTCGTTCAAATCCCGCACCGCCATCCATGCCGCCATTAATTTCCAGCATACGATGAATAGTTCTTGCTTCATAGCCAGTTGTCTCACTCATACGCTTTGCAGCACGTCCGGTAGGTGCTGCCAGAAAAATATCCATTCCTTCTAATTCAAAATACCGAATAATGGTATTAATAGTGGTAGTTTTTCCAGTTCCCGGACCACCGGTAATAATTAACAGACCATTTTTCACCGCTTCCTTTACTGCCATCAGCTGATGTTCATCCAGCTCCATTCCTGTGTGCTTCTGAATACCTCGCACCCGATGCTCAATAGCTGAATCCGATGCCTCATAACGAATGTCTAACTGTCTTAACATCGTCGCCACATTTGCTTCCATATGATAAAAAGCAGCTGCATATATTTCCGTCTGGTCACCCTGTTTTTTCAAAATAATTTTTCGTTCTATTGCCAGATCCATATAATGTTTTTCAATCAGCTCCGGTGCTACTTCTAACAACTCGCTTGCACGCCTTGTCAGCTCCGCCTCAGGCAGATAGGTATGCCCTTCTGCAGATGCTCCTGCCAAAACATATAAGATTCCACTTCTGATTCGAAAATCCGAGTCCGTGCGAATCCCCGCCTTTGCCGCAATTTCATCCGCTGTCCGAAAGCCCACGCCTTCTATATCCTCTGCCAGACGATAAGGATTCTCCGTTAAAATTCCATAAATCCCCTGCCCGTATTTATTATATATTTTAACTGCAAGATTCATGGTAATTCCATACTGCTGCAGAAAAATCATCGCTTGTCTTAAATCACGCTTCTCATTTACCTGAACAGCAATTTCCATTGCCTTTCGCTCACTGATTCCTTTAATCTCTGCCAGTCTTTCCGGCTCCTCTTCTATAATACGAAACGTATCCTCTTTAAATCTCCGTACAATGCGTGATGCAAGTGCCAGACCTATTCCTTTAATCGCTCCCGAACCCAAATAACGTTCTATCGCTTCCTCATCTTCCGGTGCCCGTTCCTCAAAACTATCCACCTTAAACTGTCTGCCGTACGTCATATGTTCCGTATAATCCCCTGTCACCTCGATATTTTCTCCTTCTGCAATTGCAGAAAAAATTCCTACACAGGTTATCTCCTCTTCTTTACTAACTAAATTTAATACTGTATAGCCATTATCCGCATTTCGATATACAATATGCTCTACATATCCCGCTATCTTCTCCACAAATATTACCTGCCAATTCTATTTTATGAAATAAAACATCTTTCTTATCAATTTCCCTCTCTCAAGTGAAAAAGGGGCAAAACGCAAATCTGCGCTGCCCCTGTTCTTATCTCAGTTATTCTATTCCATAATTACGTTTCATCTGTTCATACAACTGCTGTGTAAAACTTGTACCGGCCTGGTCTAAAATCTGGTCTGAAATCATTTCCACAGCACTATCCATATGAAAATCTGTCAACGTTGAAAGCGAAGAATCCTCTTCTTCATCATCTAATGTCATATTCTGCTTTACTTCTTTAATAATTTCTTCAATAAAATAGGACTGAAAATCTTTACACACTTCCATTAATTCATCCTCTGTCGAACTGGAGGAAACACTATTTAATGTATTTGTTACCTTATTTTCATTATAATTATTTGTAATTGTGCTGTTCATATTCAGCATTGCAGTATCTAATGAAATGCTCATCTTTATCCTCTCATTCCAGCCGCTTTCACAGCCTGCACTTACGTATATTTATGTAACGCTTCCTGCTTCACAGCTATTTATTGATTAACGCCTCAGGTTATTTGCCTGTTCTAACATTTCATCTGAAGCAGTAATCGCTTTTGAATTAAGCTGATATGCTCTTTGGGCAATAATTAAATTTACCATCTCATCTGCCACCTGTACGTTAGAACCTTCCAAATATCCCTGAACAACCTGTGTACGAGTCACATCTGCTGAGGTAGCTTCATTTATAGGTGCACCGGATGCCTCTGTAACTGCATATAAGGAATCCGCCCGTCTTTCCAAACCGCCCGGATTATTAAACTGGCAAAGTCCCATCTGCTGATTCAACGATACAAATCGACCATTCGCATCGTTATACCCCATCAAACCAGTATTTGAAAAAACTGCATTATCTGACGGAATATTATCAGGAAGCTCAATCGGATTCCCATTTATATCTAATACGGCACGACCCTCTGTATCTGTAAGTCTTACTGTATTCCCATCTACACTCCATGTAAAACGTCCGTTTCTAGTGTAGTATGTCTGACCATCCTCGCCTCTGAGAGTGAAAAACCCATTACCGCTCAACGCAAAGTCTGTTGTATGTGCACTTTCCTCTAAAATACCCTGTGTAAAAATCTGTGTATTAGATGCAACTCTTGTACCTAAACCAACCTGCGCTCCAACCGGCTTTTGTTCTCCATTTGCAGAAGTTGTTTTTGTCTGAATATTTTGATATAACAAAGACTTAAACTCTGCCTTCTGTGTTTTATATCCTGTTGTATTTACATTCGCTAAGTTATTTGAAATATTATCAACATTTGTCTGCTGTGCACGCATACCCGTAGCCGCAGTATAAAGTGATCTTACCATATGCACATTATCCTTTCAAACTATTGTACTCTGCCAACCTGATTTACCGCTTTATCAAGTGTCTGGTCAATCGAATTCATTACTTTCTGACCTGCCTGATATGCTCTGGTAATCGTAATCATATTTACCATTTCTGATATAATGTTTACATTCGAAGTTTCTATATATCCCTGATCGATAAGTGCTTCTGACTCTATCAGCGTACCACCCTCAGCCAAATCATATAAATTCTCTCCATACTTCTGAATATAATTATAATCTGCGAAATCTATCACACCGATCTCGCCTACGAGTATATCGTTCTGATAGATTGAACCGTCTGTCTTTACAATAAGCCCTTGAGTTGGATCCACCTGAATGCGGGCATTCGGGTCACTGTTTGTGGCGCCATTCTGATTTAACACATAATCACCATCTTTTGTCACTAAATACCCTTGTGTATTCACAATAAACGCACCATCTCTGGTATATTTTACACTGGTATTTCCAGCTTTATCTGTAAAAGAAACAGCAAAAAAACCATTTCCGTTGATTGCAAAATCTGTCTGATTATCTGTAACCTTATAATTGCCCTGACTATAATCAGTATAAGTCTCACCAATATGCACACCCATACTAATTGTCCCAAGCTGCTTTGCATTTTTACTATACGAAGTATCTTTAATACGAATTGCCAGCTCATCTGCAAATGTCTGCGAAGTTGTTCCTTCTTTCTTATAAGCATTTGTATCCGCATTTGCAAGGTTATTGGATAATACATCTAATCGTTTCTGCTCGTTTACCATTCCGGTATGGGCAGTATATAATCCCTTTACCATATTATCTGCTCCTTTTGTACTGCACTTATGGAATATTTATCGGCAATCTGCGCCTTAAAATTTAGATTTCATCACGTTTTCCTGACAAAAATTCTACGTATTTACCAGTACCTACTGCTACACAAGTCATTGGTTCATCTGCAGTCATCGTATTAATACCAGTTCTGTCCTCAATCAATTCCTCTAAACCACGAAGAAGGGCACCGCCGCC
>CAYYZV010000023.1:0-18696 GCA_964476275.1 uncultured Roseburia sp. | reverse complement strand
GTGAAAACGCAGCCGCTCCGCTTCTTTGAAGCTCCCGCGTCTGCCGTATTCGTAACTTTGCAGCATGCTGCTCCGTTACTCATACCGGACGTTCGTCAAATAAACGCAGATTCCTGTGCAAGCACGTAATCTGCGTTTACTTTCCTCACTGTTTTCACTACATTATCTCATGGAATGTACGTGCAATTACTTCGTCCTGCTGTTCTTTTGTAAGCTTGATGAAGTTTACTGCATATCCGGATACTCGAATTGTGAGCTGAGGATATTTCTCCGGATGCTGCTGAGCATCTAATAAAGTTTCTCTGCTTAATACATTTACATTTAAGTGATGTCCGCCCTGTGTTGCATAACCATCAAGAATAGAGATTAAGTTGTTTTCCTGTGCTTCCTTATCCTTGCCTAATGCATCCGGAACAACGGTAAATGTGTTGGAAATACCATCCTGTGAATCTGCAAATGGCATTTTTGCAACAGATGCTAAGGATGCAATTGCTCCATTGGTATCACGGCCATGCATTGGGTTTGCACCTGGTGCAAACGCTACGCCTCTCTTTCTTCCATCCGGTGTTGCACCCGTATTCTTACCATAAGATACATTAGATGTAATCGTAAGAATAGATGTTGTCTGAATACCACCGCGGTATGTGTGATTTCCTTTGATATAACCGATAAATGTATGAAGTACCTCTTTTGCAATATCATCTACACGGTCGTCATCGTTACCATATTTCGGGAAATCTCCTTCAATTTCAAAATCAATCGCTACCCCATTCTCATCACGGATAGGTTTTACTTTTGCATATTTAATCGCTGATAATGAGTCAGCCACTACAGAGAATCCGGCAATACCGGTTGCAAACCAACGGGTAACCTTCTTATCATGAAGTGCCATTTCTAATTTTTCGTAGCAATATTTATCATGCATAAAATGGATGATGTTAAGTGCATTTACATACACTCTTGCTAACCATTTCATCATATCCTTGTATGCGCTCATTACTTCTTCATAATCTAAATATTCAGAAGTAATCGGACGGTATTTTGGTCCCACCTGTTTGCCGGAAATTTCATCCACACCACCATTGATAGCATAAAGTAAACATTTTGCAAGGTTCGCTCTTGCACCGAATAACTGCATTTCTTTACCAATTTTCATGGAAGATACGCAGCATGCAATACCATAATCATCCCCATGATATACACGCATCAAATCGTCATTTTCGTACTGTACAGCAGAATGTTTGATAGAAATATCTGCACAGAATCTCTTAAAGTTTTCCGGAAGCTGTACAGACCAAAGAACTGTTAAGTTTGGTTCCGGTGCCGCACCGATGTTATTCAATGTGTGCAGATAACGATAAGACATCTTTGTTACCATATGTCTTCCGTCAATACCTACACCTGCAATTGCTTCTGTTACCCATGTTGGATCACCTGCAAAAAGTGTATTGTATTCCGGTGTTCTTGCAAATTTCACTAAACGCAGTTTCATAACAAACTGGTCGATAATTTCCTGAATCTCAGATTCTGTGAAAGTACCTTCTGCCAAGTCACGTTCTGCATAAATATCAAGGAATGTCGAAGTACGTCCAAGAGACATCGCTGCACCATTCTGCTCTTTTACTGCTGCGAGATAAGCAAAATATAAAGCCTGTGTTGCTTCTAACACGTTTGTTGCCGGCTTGCTGATGTCACATCCATAGATTTCTGCTAATTTCTTTAACATTTCTAAAGCACGAATCTGCTCTGATAATTCTTCTCTTTCACGAATAACATCAGAGTACATAATGGTACGTGTTGTATTTAACTGTTCCTTTTTATCTTCAATCAAGCGATCTACACCATAAAGTGCCGGTCTGCGGTAATCACCAATGATACGGCCGCGGCCATACGCATCCGGAAGACCTGTAATAATATGTGAACTGCGGCAGGCACGCATTTCTGGTGTATAAGCATCAAATACACCCGCATTGTGTGTCTTTCTGTGAGTTGTGAAGTATTCTACTACCTCTGGATCTACCTGATAACCATTATCCTCACACGCTTTTACTGCCATACGAATGCCGCCATACGGCTGCAACGAACGTTTAAAAGGCTTGTCTGTCTGAAAACCTACAATTCGTTCCTTATCTTTATTTAAATAACCAGGACCGTGGGAAATAATTGTGGATACGACCTTTGTATCCATATCCAGCACACCGCCTGCTTCTCTTTCCTGTCTTGATAAGTCTAAAACCTGATCCCACAAATCCTTTGTATCCTGAGTAGGTCCTTCTAAGAAAGAATCATCACCATCATACGGATGGTAATTCAGCTGAATAAAATTTCTTACATTAACTTCGTTTTCCCAAGCTCCTCCCTTGAAATTACGCCATGCATTTGTCATTGTCTGTCTCCCTTTCTTATCTAAATCTAGTCTCCTTAAGCCTAGTGCACAACTATATATAGTGGTTAGTTATCACTAACCATACATATAATACTATATGTGCCTATCCTTGTCAACCAAGGTTGTCCTTGTTTTTATTTTTGTGCATATAGCATCAAAATCTTTTGTTTTTTATGTGTTTACACACATACCACGAAGATGCCTCTTCGTAGTTGACGCGGTGTTCGTCAAATATCCATGCAAGCAGGCATTTTCCTCACTACTCGCGCAAAAAAACCGACTATCCAGGCTATTGTGCCCAGACGGTCGGCTCATTATTCGTTATACTCCACGTGGTTATTCCACTGTTTCCGTCAGTCATATAACGACTTCATCATATCGTAAAACATTTTTTTTTGCAAGCAGATTTAGAATTTTTGTAAAATCTGCTCAATTTCCCATAAATTTGTAATCTCAAAATCTACGCATACGTCATTCGTATGCTTTTCATCATTATGATTCGCTGTTTTTTTCGGATTATACCAGCAAGTTAAAATCCCTGCATTATTTCCGCCGCGAATATCACTGGTAAGAGAATCTCCCACAATCAGTACCTCGTCCTTTGCATAATCACCAATTTCCGCAAAAACAAGGTCAAAAAATCCTTTATTTGGTTTTTCAACTCCCAATACATCAGAAATGAAAATTCCATCAAACACTGTATCTAATTTTGAATTTCGTAATTTTCTATCCTGTGCCACCTTGGTACCATTGGTTACTGCGTACTGCTTCAATTGATTTTTATATTTCTGTACCAATTCAAAAGCATTATCACAAAATACGACTGTATCTCCCAGACGTACCTGATATTGAGCATTAAAACTCTCTGCCTTTTCTACCGGAAGTCCTTCTGCCTCAAAAAATTCACGAAATCTGCCTACCAATACTTCCGTCTTTGTCAGTTCGCCTCTTTCGAGTGCCTCCCAATATTTCCGGTTAATTGCAACATAGCGTCCAAGCATTTCATCTGTGCATTCCCCCATATCATGTGAAGCAAAACACTGATGAATGGCTGCTTTTTCTGCTGCACCAAAATCCAGCAAAGTACCATCTATATCCCATAAAATTACTTTTATCATACGTCTTCCACCTTAAACCGGATCGTTGCATCTGTCAGCTGCTGTGCCAATTCCGCCAGTACAATCGTAGTGGCAGTATTATCATCCATTGCCTGTGCGCAGCCTTCGATACTTCCCTGAATATCTGCAGTTTTTTCAACTGCTACATCCGATGTATTTCTTACATCTGAGAACAATCTGGTTACCTGATTAATTTCCGGAACTGTTTTGTCTACTTTTGCTAAAATCTCTGCTGCCAGATTATCTACTTCATCTGAATCATTGTAATAATCCTCACTTATCTGAAGATAACCATCCATCTGAGGCTGAATCTTTTCATCAATAAATTCCAACAATTCCTGACTGTTTTCTTTCAAATCTTCAAATGCTTTCTGTACCTTTGCGATTGTTTCCTGAATGACAGTAACACTTCTGGTTGACTCATCTGCCAGTTTTCCCACTTCATCTGCAACTACTGCAAAGCCCCTGCCCTGATCACCTGCATGTGCAGCTTCAATGGAAGCATTCAACGCCAGTAAATTCGTCTGGTCAGAAATTTCAGCAATAACATCTGCCATTTCACGAATCTCATTTACGACTTTGGCAGCTTCGATACTTCTTTCCATCTTTTCACGCTGAATGTCACAAATTTCTCTGCTTTCATGAATCGCTGATCTTGCTGATTTCTGTGCAGTTAATGCTTTCTTCTTACACCGTTCCGCATTCTGATTCTGAGTCTTTGCATACTCAGCCAATTCATGCATACTAGTGTCTACGCGCTTCATCGTATCTGAAATATTGTTAATATTGTACTGATTTTCTTCGTTTCCAATTAACACTTCTTCTGTAGATTCATTAATAATCTGCATACGGCTGGCAATTTCGTCTGTATTTGCACAAAGCTTTTCCCCTGCTTTGCTTACTTCATCTGCACAGCTTACAATGTTTTGCATAGAGTGCTCGATATTCTCTGCCGCAGCATTTAAATTCCCGCAAACATACCCCAATTCATCTTTGCGGTGTTTGAGCACAATTCGATAAGTAAGGTCACCATTAGCAAGTGCAACAGCATACTCCTGAATCTTCTTTAAAGGCTTACGAATATTCTGTACAATGATAAATGCCACTGCAAGTGCCAATACCTCAAAACCGACTGTCATTGCATACATCTTATTACGCAGTGCCGCCAGTTCCTGCATTACCACTTCTTCATTCCCTTGCAAATTGCTTTGTACAATATTCAATGTCTCTTTATAGAAAACCATGGTCATAACACTGCATATCACAAAGACAAGTGTAAAAATCTCTAATGTATAACGCACTCTGTAACTTCGAATTCCAAACTTTCTTTTTTCTTTCTCATTCATACATTCCTTCTCCTAATGTACTATTTTAGAATAACTTTTTTAATGAATCTGCGATACCTGCTACCTTATCTACTGCAATTTTAGCTTTTACACCCTCTACTACTTTTTCCACTAATTCATCCGGCAAATCGATGCCTACTACTCTTTCAATCACCTTTACCGGTTCTTTTTCAAAATCTTCTTTTAAATTTTCATTTGTTTTAAGTTCTTTTACAATATTTTCGATAATTTCTTTAATATCCATAATTTTCTCCTTAATAGTAAAATTGCAACCGTTCAATACTGCTTACATTACTAAACTTTTACCATTCTATTTTACGTTAAAATGCTCTCAGGTTCAAGAAAAATAATTCATTTACTGCAATTTGATAGTCCACTAAATGATTCGCTTTTTTAATTTTCTTCAAACACTTCTCTGCGCCCTCAAAAGACTCACCCAAATAGCTCCAGATTTCTTTCATTTTAAACAAAGTATTGCGTTCACCGGACATAATTTGGCTGTAGTCATCTAAAAGTTGGTCATGGAAAGCTCTTATACGTTGTTTCTTGTCGTTATCACTACTTTCTATCTTTCCCGCTTTCACTTTTTCTCTCTGAAACACATTTTTCTGAGTCTCATTTTCCTGCTGTTCTTCACTTTCCTGCAGCATGATTCTAATTTGTTCTACCAAATATGGATAACGCAAAATCCCCCGTCCAATCATAATCCTGTCAATCTGCGGAAACAACTGTATGATTCTGCCTGTATCCTCCACGGAATTAATCTCTCCATTATAGCAAATCGGCACCTTTATCTGCTCTATCGCTTTTGCAAAAGCCTCCATTCGAATCGGTGCCTTATAATAGTCCGTCCGCAGTCTTGGATGAATAATCAATTCCTCCATCGGATACTTTTCATAAATCGACAGCAGATTTTCCCATTCTTCTTCGTCTTCCAGTCCGATTCGAGTCTTAATGGAAATCTTTAAGGAACACTTCTCATAGATTTCTGAAAGAAAAGCATCTAATTCCTTTGGATATGCAAGAAATCCTGCACCTCTTTTTTTCGAAACCACCGTTCCGGATGGGCAGCCCAGATTCAAATTTACAGTATCATAGCCGAAAGCAGCAATTTCCTTTGTTACCTGTAAAAAATCCTCCGCCCGATTGGTCATAATCTGCGGTACCAGCTTCATATTTGGATTATTTTCCGGCAAAAGTCCCTGTATTTCCCGATTTCCTAATTTTTTATTCACAATAAAAGGGGTGAAATAACGGTCCACCCCTCCAAAATGCTGTTCATACGCCTTTCGGTATGTATAAGTTGTAATTCCCTCTAAGGGAGCCAAATATATCTGCATCTTATTTCTCCTGTAATCATCCGTAACTGTTCTATTTTCAATTATCGTAACGCTTCATAAACTGCCATCGTTTCCTCATCTGTCCTGCCGCTAAGATAATACGTCTCATCCGCCATCTCTATTTTCATAAAAATCTCATTCTGCGGGTTCAAAAACAGCTTACACTTTTCACCAGTTCCGCGCACAATAAATGTACCTTTTGCTAACGTTTCCATAGAACTTCCCACTGACTTTGTCATCTTTGGAAGTTCTTCCACCAACTCTATTACCTCAATGTCTTCAACCGGAAGTTCATATTCCGTCTTTAAATGGTTCGCGTGAATTTCATCTTCCTTTATCGACAGCGAAATTGGCGTAAATTCTTCAAATATTATCCATCCACACAGAACCGGAACGGATAATATAACAATCACACTTATAAACCACCAAACCTTTCCTGCTTTCGTGGCCATGTTCACAGTCGTCCCCATTCCATTGCGCATGCTTACCATAGTATGCTTATCCGATGGATTATAGTACAACATTCCCCAAATCCAGTATCGGTCATCGTCTCCTGCTTCTTCAATGTCACGCTCTTTTTCATAGCGTTTTTCCACTTCCCGCAGCTTTTTTATCACTGGAAACAGTAACAATATTAAAACCAAAGAATATGCAATACCGCCCCATAACACAAATAAATCGAACCGTACCTGTAAAATCAGTGCAACCGCACACATCCATACATAACCGGTAGTTATCCACGAAGACTGCAGCCAAAAATCCTTCCAAATATTTTTCTTTGCTCTGGCATAATTCACATTCACATCGCTTTGTGTACTGATAACCTCTGTTTTCTGTCCATCCATCCACTGCGCCGCCAGTAAAAGCAACAAATTCAGCAGAGCAAACATAAAAACAATGATTCCAAAGCCCTGTACATAGCCTGCATTTTTTATAATTCCATTTTCTATAAAAGCGAACCCATATACTGTGCCAACTGCCAGCATAGAGACTCCAAATGGTGCCAAAAAGGTCTTTGTTTTTACTCTTCTTACTTCTCCGGCAGCCTTTAGCTCTATATATTCTTCCGTTTTCTCCGGATTATACCAGCCTCTGCCCCGCTTCACTTCTTTTACTCTTGCATTCGCTTTTACAAACGGATACTCCAGCAAAACAATTAAAACAAAGCACCACATGGTCCAAATCGTTATCTGAATCGAAGCATATGGTGTCAGAAATGCTGTTATCGGCATCAGCGCTGTAATCACAATATTGCGTTTCATCTCTGCTGCCCACTGCCGTTCAATTTCTTTCAGCGATTCATCCTTCATGCGCTCTATGGAAATTTTACTGCCGAAAACCATGCCATTCTTAGGCTTCATGCTAGTATACATGACAAAACAGACAATCATCATCATTGGATACATTGCTACAAGCATTAACATATTTACTGACATAAGACCTCCTTTTCTGCCGCCCTCGCAGCTGCTTCTTTTAATTCTTTCCCTCATCAAACAGATTCTCGCAGATTTTCAAAAATGCCTCCTTTGACATTCCGCCAATTTTGGCCTCTGCTATAATGCATCTCAATTCATCCATACCGGCCTTCGCAAGCTGCTTTTTCTGTTCAAAATCTCTCCGCACACATACACCGTTTCTGCGGTCAGAGTACACATACCCCTCCTGCTTCAACAGCTGATACGCCTTACTCACCGTCATGGAATTAATACCGATTTCTGTCGCCAATCCACGTACCGTAGGAAGCTGCTCGCCCGGCTCTAGCTTTCCTTCTGAAATTCCTTCTACAATCTGATTTCGAATCTGCAAGTAGATAGGAATCTCCGACATGTCATTTATTTTAATTATCACATCCGGCCTCCATTTGTACATAATCCCGCAAGTTTATGATTACACAAACTTGTTATTGAAAAAATTTTAATTCTTTCGATTTTTCATCTATTTGTATTATTTATTATAATACAAATAATACAAATGTCAAGTTCTATACTATTATTGGTATATAAAAATCCCCAGAGCACCAAAATGCTCTGGGGAAATTATCACTTTTATTTTTTCTTTTTCGCTTTTCCAAAAATCTGTGCTCTGAATAAAACAATATTCAGCACAATGAAAAATGCTAATGCAATTAATAAGGTTCTCATTGGATTTTCCGGTGCATTCGCTGCAATCAGCATCAGCGGAAATCCAAATATGATTGCCGGAAAGTTCTGATAAACCAAGTTATCAGAAACCGGTGTTTCAAATTCCACGTCTAACTCACGAAGCAATACGATACCTGTACTTGCTGTACCTGTGAGCATACCAAACATCGCCACAAGCTGCTCATCTGCATAATTTTTAAACAGCACTCTGGAAACAATATAATTATATACAAATGTAACGATTGCACCAATTACACACATAACAACCAATACTCCGATATATCCCTGCATAGAGCTTACTTTAATTGCTGAAATGCCTGCAACTACCATAAGATCATAAAAAACATTACGGATTCGAACCATCATAAAATCATTCACATAATGCTTCTTCAGAATCTTCTTTTCTTCCAGTACATGCAGCACCTTCTTCACGCCGGTTGTCACCAACACACCGATTAAAAAGTTAAATCCATAAAGTACGGATTTCAGTCCCGGAAGCAATTCCCCTAACATATAAATAATACCATATGTAATCAAATAACATAATAAAATAAGTGCAAACTGAACACTTAACGTATCCATATTTTCAAATAAAGGAATTTCTTCCTGACGCTGTGTTTTTTCAATAGCAGCTTTCATTGTTCCTGCATCTTGTTTCTTCAAATGATTTTTCTTCTTCAGATATCCAAGATACAAAACACCGCCGATACTTCCGCTAAGAAAACCAAAGGTTGCAACTGCTAAACCAAAACTCTTGCCGCCGACAAATCCATACTGTGTCTCGTAAATACCACCGTAGTTCATTGCCTGTCCGGTTCCCTGCCCATAACCAAACGGCAAAATCATACCTGCTGCCGGGAAAATATGTGTCATTACTTTTGATATTGCAATCGTAAGTCCCAATCCTACAATTGCCTGTATCAGATAAGTACATACAGTAGTAACACCCGTGTTAAAAATTTCAATTTTTCGCTGACCGGAATTTTTCTCATCCGCACTTTCAAAGGTGGAGGCGATAAAACCAATTGCCAAAGAATGATAGGTAATGGTTTCTAAGATATTAAATCCATCGCCGCCCATAAAATTGGTATCAAACATACTTGTATCGGTAATTGTCATATGAATACCCGATACAACCAGCAAAACAAAACCGGCTAATACCGATGTCGGAATCAAAGATTCCCGCAGTCCTTTAAATGCCTTCTTTAGCAAACTGGCTGCAAGCAAGCCAACCAACAGCATAGAAAGCACATTTATTCCTCCCCAAACACTAGGGTCCCAAAAATTATTCATAACTTTCTCCTTATCTCAATCACTTAGCCAATAGCTGCTAAAGCCTGTGTTAAATCTGCAATCAAATCTTCTTTATCTTCTAAACCGCAGGACATACGAACCAATCCGCTTGGTACACCTGCTGCAATCAGCTGCTCCTCAGTCATCTGACGATGAGTTGAAGTAGCCGGATTTAAACAACAAGTTCTTGCATCTGCTACATGAGTTTCAATTGCAGCTAACTTTAAATTCTTCATGAAGATTTCAGCTGCAGCTCTGCCGCCCTTTAATTCAAATGAAACGACACCGCATCCGCCATTTGGCATGTATTTCTGTGCAGTATCATAATATTTATTACCCTTTAATCCCGGATAATTCACATAAGCCACCTGTGGCTGTGCCTGTAAAAATTCTGCAACTGCAAGACCATTTTCTACATGGCGAGGCATTCTCACATGAAGCGATTCCAGTCCAAGGTTTAAGATAAACGCACTCTGTGGCGACTGTGTACATCCAAGGTCACGCATTAACTGAGCCGTACATTTTGTAATAAACGCGCCCTCTTTTCCAAAACGCTCTGCATATGTAATTCCATGATAAGAATCATCCGGCTGGCAAAGTCCAGGGAATTTATCTGCATGAGCCATCCAGTCAAACTTACCGGAATCAACGATTGCACCACCTACTGCAGCACCATGGCCATCCATGTACTTTGTAGTAGAATGAGTTACGATATCTGCACCCCATTCAATTGGACGGCAGTTTACCGGTGTTGGGAATGTATTATCTACAATTAATGGCACTCCATGCTCATGAGCTGCCTTTGCAAATTTCTCAATATCCAATACAGTTAATGCCGGATTTGCAATTGTCTCTCCAAATACTGCTCTTGTATTTTCTTTAAATGCTGCATTTAATTCTTCTTCTGTACAATCCGGTGAAACGAAAGTTGTTTCGATACCCATCTTTGCCATTGTTACAGAAATCAGATTAAAAGTTCCACCGTAAATAGAAGATGATGCTACGATATGGCTGCCGCATTCGCAAATATTAAATAATGCGAAGAAATTCGCTGCCTGTCCGGAAGATGTCAGCATTGCTGCTGTACCGCCCTCTAATTCCGCAATCTTTGCTGCCACGTGGTCGCAGGTTGGATTCTGAAGTCTGGAATAAAAATATCCATTTGCTTCCAAGTCAAAAAGCTTTCCCATATCCTCGCTGGTTGCATACTTAAAAGTGGTAGACTGGATAATCGGAATCTGTCTTGGCTCACCATTTCCAGGTGTATAGCCTCCCTGTACGCATTTTGTATTAATCTTATAATTATTCATTGGAATATCCTCCCTTTATTATACTTTTTCGACACTTTTTTCACTTTGTCTAAAATTTATTATAATTATTATAATAAGTTACAGTCTATCATGCAAGCTTTTCCTCAATAATTGAAGCCGTACTTTCCAGCTCCCCTTTCTGCAAAAAACTTCTTATAATAAATTTTGCAATTTTGTTTTATCCAGCTTCCGATAACTGTAAACGGCCAAAATAGCAGCTATGTAATCTGCAATGACAAATGCAAACCAGCACCAGGTAGTTCCAACCACTTTTATTAAGGCTAACAGCAATATGATCGGCAGACCGCCGCGAATCATGCTGCATTTCATATTTAACATGCCATTTCCCAATGCGGTAAATACATTCCCCAGCACCAGTACAAATCCCAACGGTACAAAGGCAATTGCCAATGCACGCAAACCAACTTGTCCGATTTCTAGCATTGCATCACTGGCATCATAAATTGACATTAAAAAATTCGGGAAAAGGAAAAATACAATCATTCCCACCGTCATTACACCCGTTGCAATTTTTAAGGAAAATCGAGTAGTCTCCCGTATCTTATCTGCATTTTTTGCACCATAGAAATATCCAATAATTGGAACAATTCCCTGGCTCAGACCATTGACCGGCATAAACATAAAATTCTGCAGTTTCCCAAACACGCCATAAAATGCAATAGCTGTACCTGAAACACCTTCTAAAATTCGATTTGTCACAACCATCATAACACTATTCAATGCCGTTACGATCATCATTGGAACTCCGACCTTGTATATTTCTCCTATCAGATCTATTCTCATCCGAAGATTTTTCCGTTTTAGTCGAAGCTTAGGATTCTTTACAAAATAAAGCATCGTAGACATCGCACCGGAAACACACTGGGAAAGTACAGTAGCAATTGCTGCTCCTTTAATCCCTAACGCAGGAAACCCAAAATATCCAAAAATCATAATCGGATCTAAAATACAGTTCAAAACAGAGCCTGTCAGCTGTGCCGCCATACTAAGGCTGGCATAACCTGTCGCCTGCAGTAAACGGGCTCCCATAGATGCAAAAAACTGCCCAATACAAAATACCAAAATAATTTTTGTATAAGCTTGTCCCATCTGTGAAATCTCTGCATCTGCTGTAATGAATTGATAAATAACAGGCAGCCCAAACATTCCTATGAGCATAAATGGCAGTGACGATAGCACCGCCAGTACAATGCCTGTCCATCCGGTTTCTTTCGCATTGTCCATTTCCCCTTCACCAAGGAAGCGGGATAACCGTGAATTTACACCCATTGCTGTACCAATCGCAATTGCAAACAAAAATAATGTAATTGGAAACGCTACCGTAGTCGCAGTCAATGCCTTCTCGCTAATGCGTGCAACAAACATACTATCTACTAAACCATACATACTGGATACCAGTGTAGAAACCATCAGCGGTACGGAACTCTTTACCACCAGCTGCGGTATCGGTGTATTTTCCATTCTATTTTCTGTAAAACCTTTTTCCATAGACAAACCTCCTTACATCCACTACTGTCAAGTATATAGAATGTTCCCATGGTTTTCATTTAATTTTTTTCTATCTTTTAGCATAATTTTTAACTACTTATTAAATTAGCGTAAATTTGTGTTATCCTATATAAAAAACGAGGGGTGTCCAAATGTATCACTATTTAGACGGGTTAAGTTTTTATGAAAAGCGGAATATTTTACTGGAAATGCTTTTAAAAAATATCGGCATCGGTGACAGGGAGCGCTCTCTTACACATCTGAACAGACTTTTACAGCTTTTTAATGAGATTTCCTCAGAAGAGCACTTTCAGGAAATAAAACTTTTTGCATTTGAACTAAATGTTCTTTTACGCCATCTTTCGCATACATATAAGGTCCACGCACATTATAGTGAAGAAATATACCAGTACTTTTACCAGCAGATGAATAGTTATACTTATACTTCTCAGGCAGAAAAACTTCTAACCAGTATGGTCTTAGACTATTTGCAATTAATTCGAACTTATTCAAGGAGACAATATTCGAACCTTATCCGGTCATGCCTGGATTATATTGATTTTCATTATTCCGAACCTATCACATTATCCAGTACTGCTGTCCGCTTTTCTGTATCTGACAGTTATCTTTCTTCCCGTTTTATGAAAGAAACCGGCATGAATTTTGTAACTTATGTCAATACTGTTCGCATACGCTATGCCTGCACCCTACTGGAAAAATTGCAAATATCGATACAAAAAGTTGCTGAGCTATGTGGCTTTTCCAGTTCCAACTATTTCGCAAGAGTTTTCCATCAGCAGATGGGAATCACTCCTACTGCTTTTCGTAAACAAATACAAAATCTATCATAAAAAACACCTGCCCTTCCGATATATACTACAACACGGAAAGGCAGGTATTTTTATGACAACACTCTTTTTAGGCAGTATGAAAAATTTATTACATAATAATAAAAGCTCTGAAAACGCAGTTGAACGCATCACAAATAATCTTAGCAAGTCTAACATTGGTTTACATAAATCTCATTCTGCCTCTGCTGCGGACAACACAATCTCTTCTATGGACAGTTTTGATATTACTAAGCATATTTCCGACCTGTTAAGTCCTGCCTGTGGCATGACCGAAGAAGAAAAAGAATCCTATTATAATAAAATTCTGGGAAAGATAAAAAGCGGCAAAAAACTTACACCGGAAGAAATGCGTTTCCTACAGGCAGAATATCCTGAACTCTATCAGCAGGCAGCCAGAGTGCAGGCTATGCGGGATGGCTTTGAAGCCCGTTTAAAAACTGCCTCCTCAAAACAGAAGGCACAGGAAATTTTTGCAAATTCCCTGTCCCATATCTCAGACGAGGACCCGATGAAAGAATACATTATCGCTGCTTATCAGGATGCTATGAAAAATTTCGAAAAATCTGAGGACTATAAAGAACTTCCTGAAACGGAAGAAGAAGCTACTCTTTGATATCTACGGTTTCTGCTATAGCCACTGCTTCTTCTTTTGTGAAGAGTTTTTCAGAAAGACTTAAATAATATGCTTTTTCCTCCCCTTCCTTTGTAAAAAAGAAATACCAATAATCACTGGTAGTATCAATCAAAGAAGTATCGATACCATCTTCCTCTAACCAGCCCACACCTGCTGCTGTATATAAATCATGATTATAATGCACCAGAAGTGCCTGCCAGTCTAAATCCAATACCTCAAGCTTTTCACACGAACTGTGATTCCACCAGTTAACCGCTCCGTCTATCAATTCTCCATTTTCGAAAATAAATGTTTCTTTCGCATTTGGAATCTGACCTACAAAGCCCGCGTAATACCATTCCTGCGGTGCAAACACCTCATCCCCATATAATTCATATGCCTGCGGCAAAATTAATGCACCACCTGCAATCCCTGCATTTGCCTGGTATGTTCCCAAAGAATATTCTTCCGGAAGCTCAATCGAAAGCCAATTATCCACATTTTCTTTTGTCACCAGCAGTGGTTCCAGATAGTCTGAATATTCATTCACACCATCCTCGTCTCGATAAAGCCAGCGCATTTCTCCGTCTGATTCTCTTGTAATATAAATGGCAGTAAGTTCATCGTTTTTTATGCTGTGAGATGCACGTAATTTATATACCTCGTCATCATAGTCATAATAAAAATTAATATAATAGTTCAATGCATTACTGTCCTCAAAATACCATTCCTCACCATTGGAATAACTGTGGAAATCCAATTCATGAAATGTATGAACTGCTGCAGCTTCACGAACCATATCAAAAGTTAATTCACTGCCAATCGATTCTTCTGTAGATTCTGTCTGCATTCCCTGTTCTACATTGTGCGTATCTTCTGTTCCTTCCTGTATATAAGAACGATTCTCCTGCTTTGTCACAAATACAGCCAATACCAGTACTCCAAATCCAACTGCCAAAACTGCAGCTCTCTTTACAGTCCTTTTATAATGCATTACGTTTTTAATTCTCCCTTTTGTGTCGCCCTCTCCAAAGGCAAGCGGTACCGCAAATACGTTTCTCGTACCTGCTGATAACTGCATTAGAGCTGTTGCATATTCTTTTTTCTGTTCCATCCCAATCCGTTGGAGGGTTTCTTCATCACATGCCATTTCCATATCTTTTTCTAAAAAATGATATGCCAGCCACACCATCGGGTTAAACCAATGTACACAGCTAATCACGTATGCTATTAACTTTGTAATCTGGTCTTTTCTGCGGATATGTGTTCTTTCATGTTCAACCACATAATAAATATGTTCTTCCGGCATACCTGATGGCAGATATATTTTGGGTTTTATAAAGCCGGCTGTGATAGGAACTGCCAGATTATCCACAAAATAAATATTTTCCGTTTCGCAGATACAGCACTGTAATTTTTTCATCAGCCTCAGATAGGAAACTGCCGCATAGAAAAGAAACATCACCATTCCTGCTGCCCAAACAGCTCCGATACTGTTCCATACAATTTCCAGCTTGTTTTCCTGTCCGTCTTTATCTGTCGTATCATTGCTTTCGTTTATGATTCCCTGCTCCTGCACCACTTCCTGATACTCTGAAAAAGCAGTTTCCTTCTCTATCTGCTCGATAACCGAATGCATATATATTTCATCACTGGGCGCATGTTCCCAAACGCCGACCGGACTGCTGATTTTCCATGGACATATCAAAAACAAAAACGGAACCATCCACAAAAGCATAATATATTTTTTAGAGACACCCATCATGGCAAATAGTTTCCTTAATATCAGCATAACTACAATCACTACCGATGCTTGAAAACTCATGGTTCCCAACTGAATAAAAAACAAATCCATAATGCCCTCCGCTATTCATTTTCTTCGATAATTTTTTTCAGCTCGTCTATCTCAGCTTTACTTAACTTCTTGCGAGTACAGAATGCCGCTACAAAGCTTGGCAGCGACCCCCTAAAAGTTTCCTCTACAAATTGTTCACTCTGCCTTGCAACAAACTGTTCTTTACTAAAAATAGAAGTAACCACACCCTTTTGATTCTGAAAAATTCCTTTTTCACAAAGACGTTTCAGACAGGTATATGTCGTAGACTTTTTCCAATTTAATTCTCTCTCACATAATTTTACTAATTCTCCTGATGCAATAGGTTCGTTCTCCCATATCAAGGTAGCAAACCGCATTTCTACCTCTCCTAATCTGTATTCCGGCATATAAAAATCCTCTCTTTCATTCATCCCTTTTTCATGTCTACTGCCATTTGCAGTCTACAATTTATAGACCTTTTTTCTTTAGTCTATACCATGTAGACCAATAATGTCAACTCTAAATTTCTTAAAATTTTCTGAATCACGTTCTTACGGTCTCCGCAGCAAATTCTATCGCCCAATCTGCATAAAACGTGTATAATAGAAGAAGATAATTTTATTGGGGAGGAATACTTTATGAAAGAACAAATATTAGCTCGTGCAAAAGAATTACAGCCAGAACTTCTTGAAATCCGAAGAGACCTGCATCGCCATCCGGAAACTGGCTTTGATTTGACATACACCAAAGAGAAAGTCCGTCAGGAACTTATCAACATGGGCTATGAACCTTTAGAATGCGGCAAAGCCGGACTTGTCGTACTCGTTGGCGGCAAGCAGCCGGGCAAGACTATTCTGCTTCGCGCTGATATGGATGCCCTTCCGATGCAGGAAGAAACTGACATCGACTACCGCAGTGAAAATCCGGGCAAAATGCATGGCTGCGGACATGATATGCACACCACCATGTTACTTGGTGCTGCCAGAATTTTAAAAGAACATGAAAACGAAATCAACGGAACCATTAAATTAATGTTCCAGCCGGCAGAAGAAATCTTTCAGGGTTCTTTAGACATGATCGCAAATGGTGTATTGGAAAATCCAAAAGTAGATGCGGCTATGATGATACACGTAGTAGCTGGCATGCCGATGCCGTCCGGCATGGTTATTATTCCAGGCGGCGGAATCAGTGCCGCGTCCTGTGAACAATACCATATCACTGTAACCGGCAAAGGCGGACATGGTTCTACACCTCACGCTGCTATTGATCCAATTACTGCTGCTGCGCATATCCATTTGGCATTACAGGAAATCAACAGCCGCGAATTGGACCCAAATGCATTTGGTGTATTTACTACCTGTAAATTTCAGGCAGGAAATACCTCAAACGTAATTCCAAATACTGCTGAAATGTGGGGAACTATCCGTACCACTGACCCTGAGGAAAAAATAAATACCCAGATTAAGACTCGTATGGAAGAAATCGCAAAAGGTGTGGGGACTGCCATGAGATGTACCGTTGACGTAGAATTTTTTGACTACTGTCCATGTATGGTAATTGACAAAGATTTATCAAACAATGCTTTTAAATATATGCAGGAATTAATCGGTCAGGGAGCTATACAGATGGCTCAGGGCGGCGGCGGAAGTGAAGACTTTGCCTTTATCAGCCACAAGGTACCCACTGTCGGTCTGTTCATGGCTGCCGGAAACACAAACGAAGGTTATGAGTATAATATTCATCATCCAAAGCTAAAACTGGATGATTCTATTTTATGGACAGGCAGTGCTGCTCATGCATATGTAGCATTGCGGTGGCTGGAAGAAAATCAATAAAATTCATCACGATTTAAGGGTGTATCAAGTCCTCTAATGACCTGATACACCCTCTATTGTTCCGCCGCCTAACACTATGTCTTCCTGATACATAACTGCCGCCTGTCCAGGTGTAATAGCCCGTTGCGCTTCATCAAAAACTACATGTATTCTTTGTTTTCCAATAGGAATTACGGTTGCCCACTGTTCCGGTTTGCGATATCTTATTTTAACTTTACACCGAAAAGCTTCTGTCGGAACATCTCCTGAAATCCAATTCACATCAGAAACATCCATTTCACTTTGAAACAACTCTTCCTTCGATCCCAAAACTACCACATTCTCTTTTGCCCTAATCGCAATCACATACATAGGTTTCGAAAAAGAGATGCCAAGATTTTTTCGCTGGCCAATTGTATAACGTATGATACCTTTGTGCCTTCCAAGTACTTTGCCATTTTTATCGACAAAATCCCCCTCCTGACATGAAGCGCCTCTATGATGCTCAATTACTGCTGCATAATCCCCATTCGGCACAAAACAAATATCCTGACTATCCGCCTTATGTGCATTCACAAACCCATTTTTCTCCGCAATTTCCCGAGTCTCTATTTTGGTGAGCTCTCCCAGCGGATATTTTGTATGCTGTAACTGTTCCTGCGTCATAGAATAGAGTACATAGCTTTGGTCTTTCGTATCATCAACTGCCTTTTTTAACAAAAATTTTTCCGTATCCGCATCATACAAAATTCTGGCATAATGCCCGGTTACTACATAATCACACTTTAATATCATGGCACGCTGATATAACTTATCAAATTTCATATACCGATTGCAGTCAATGCAGGGATTCGGTGTAATCCCTGCTTCATAACTGCAAATGAATTTTTCAATAATTTTTTCTTTAAAGTCATCACTAAAATTAAACACATAATGTTTCATCCCCAACGCATACGCGACGCTGCGTGCATCTTCTACATCCTCTAAGGAACAACAGGTATGCTTATTTGATATCCCGACGTCCTCATTATGAAATAATTTCATCGTACAGCCCACACACTCGTATCCCTGATCTAACATTAGCTTTGCAGCAACACTGCTGTCTACACCGCCGCTCATTGCTATGAGTGCCCGCTTTTTTTGATTTGTCAACATTTCA